>NZ_JBQCXF010000010.1:0-43159 GCF_051956635.1 Neisseria sp. P0022.S010
AGCGCATATTGTAGTTTTTGCCGCGTACGCCGGTTTCGCCTGCCAGCAATTCGTCAATGTATTGTTGAACAGGGGCGAACCAATGTCTTTGGTTGGACATATTGATGGCGAATTCTTTAGTGGATTCGGGAACGCGCGGATTTTCTTTGGTCAGCAGGAATTGGTTGGCATCGTCCAGAGTGAAGACGAATACGCCGTGACCGACAGTCAGTACCAGTTGGGTTTGCGGACCGTATAAAACATAACCTGCAGCCACTTGGTCGCGGCCTTTTTGCAGGAAGGACTCGGTAGTCAATGTGCCTTCTGGTTTCGCCAAAATGGAGAAAATTGTGCCGACGGAGATGTTGACGTCGATATTGGAAGAGCCGTCCAGTGGGTCAAACAATACCAAATAGCCGCCGTTTTCGTGTGTAGCGACATAGGTGTCTTCTTCTTCGCTGGCAAGGCCTGCGATGTTGGCATTGGCTTTTAAAACATCAATCATGATGTTGTTGGCGATGACGTCCAGTTTCTTTTGGTCTTCGCCTTGGATGTTGCCGGTACCGGCCATGCCTAAAACGCCGGAAAGCGCGCCGAGGCGGACTTTGGCGTTGATGTCCAAACAGGCGGCGGCTACGGATTCCAGTACGCCGGCCAGCTCCTGCGGCAGTTTGTGTTCGGGCAGGTGTTGGGCTAAGAATTGGTTCAATGTCTTCATGGTTTCACTCTTTTCCTAAGTTTGAATCGAATATTTTTCAATTTCAGGCCGTCTGAAAACGGCGTGTTCATTTGGTTTTGCTGTCGGCCATGCCTAAAACTTCTTTAGTGCAGGCGATGCTGGTGTCTTTGATGCGTTTTTTCAGCTCGTCGCTCATGGTGTTGCTGCCGCCCAAAAGCGAGGTCGCTTCTTCAGGATTGATTTGGTCGACTGTTTTTTCGCCGATGCAGCGGCAGATTTTTTCAGTGGTCGCGGAATCAAACGGGCTTTTTCCGGAGGCTTTTTCCACGCAGGCTTCGGTCGCCGAACGGATAAATTCGGTGCGGAAACTTTGGGTAAATTCTTCTTTAAATTCGTTTTTTACTGATTCGCTGCACGCACAGAGCAGGAGCGTGCAGGCTAGGGGTGTGCGTATATTCATGAGTGACGTCCGTTAATTGTTATGTTGTGAATTGTAGTGGAAAAAGGCTTAAGTATAAAGGGTTAAGGCCGTCTGAACAGGTATGGCGGCAAAATCGAAGCGCTTGGGTATGCGTTCAGACGGCAACGTTTATTTCGTTTTGCTTTCCAATACATAATGCGCGCCGGCATCTTGCGCCAGAATTTTGGAAAGCTCGGGCAGATTGTTTTGCAACTGTTCGGCAAGCATATAGGGCGGGTTGATGATGAACATGCCGCTGCCGTGCATGCCGAAGCCGTCGCTGCGCGGCGTATGGACATGAAGCTCGGCGTGCAGATAATTGTCGGGAGCGATTTTTTTGAGTTCGTCCGGCAGTTTGCGGCTTTCTTCGCGGCTCAAGCAGGGATACCAAACCATGTAGCAGCCGGTTTCAAAGCGTTTTAAAGCATCTTTCAAAACTTGGACGACACGGCGGTAGTCTTGTTTTTCTTCGTAGGGCGGATCAATCAAGACGGCGGCGCGGCGGGGCGGGGGAGGCAAGAGCGAAATCAGGCCTTGATAACCGTCTGCTTGGCTGACTTGCACTTTGCGCGGCGGACGGATTTCGCGCATATTGTTTTGCAAATGGACAAAATCGGCAGGATGCAGCTCAAAGAGGCGCATTTTGTCGCTGTCGCGCGTGAGCGCCTGTGCCAGCCAAGGCGAGCCGCAGTAAAGGTTGTCTTGCGGCAGGATTTGTTTCAGACGGCCTATAAATTCGGCCAATTCGGCAGGCAGCTTGTCAGCTTGTTCCAAGAGCGCAATGCCTTGTTTGTATTCGCCAACTTTTTGCGCTTCGTCGCCGCCCAAATCATACAAACCGGCACCGCTGTGCGTATCGATATACCAATAAGGCTTGTCTTTGCGGTTGAAATATTCGAGGACAAGGAAGAGGGTAAAGTGCTTGAGCATATCGGCATGGTTGCCGGCATGGAAGGCGTGGCGGTAGCTGAGCATGATCGGGCGGCGGAAATAAAAATCCGATTATACCCCAAACCATCGCCACCACCGCTTTCAGACGGCCTTTGTGCCTGGAAAATGCTACAATATCCGCCTTATCGTACCATCGGAAAGAAGACATCATGTTTACAGGCATCGTACAAGGCATGGGCAAAATTACAGACATCGCTCAACCTTCGCCCGACTTTCGTACCCACACTGTCGAGCTGCCCCCCGAAATCGCCGACAATCTGCAAACCGGCGCCTCTGTCGCCAACAACGGCTGCTGCCTGACCATTACCCGAATCGACGGCAACAAAGTCAGCTTTGATTTGATGGACGAAACCTTACGCAAAACCAATCTCGGCAGCTTGAAAGTCGGCGACCGTGTCAATTTGGAACGTGCGGCACGGTTTGGCGATGAAATCGGCGGTCATGTGATGAGCGGCCATGTGATGGCGATTACCCGAATTTCCCGTATCGAATCCAGCGAGTTCAACCGTACCGTTTGGTTTGAGCTGCCGGAAAACCTCAAGCCCTATATCCTGACCAAAGGCTTTGTCGGTTTGGACGGTTGCAGCCTGACCATAGGCGAAGTCGGCGACAGCGAATTTTGCGTACACCTGATTCCGGAGACTTTGGAGCGCACCCTGTTTGGCAGCCGTAAAGAAGGCGACCTCATCAATATTGAAATCGATCCGCAAACCCAAGCCGTTGTCGATACCGTGATGCGTGTGTTGGCGCAAAAGGCCGTCTGAAAGAAGAAAGTAAAAATGAAATTATCCGAATTTTTAAAAAAAGCCTATTCCGTTTTAAACCGTTTGGATTTAATCCTACCTGACGAGCCGGGAAAAACCGATTGGCAGGCACTTGCCTACCGTTGGCACAGCGTGGGCAAAAAAGGCATTTTAGAAAGCCTGCCGCGTCCTCATACGTTTCCTTTGAGCCGATTGGCAGCAGTCGGTTCGCAAACCGACAGGCTGAAACGCAATACCGAGCAATTTTTGGCAGGCCGTCCGGCCAATAATGTCTTGATGACCGGCGCACGAGGTACGGGTAAATCTTCCTTGGTTAAAGCGTTGTTGCACGAATACGCCGAACGCGGCCTGCGACTGATTGAAGTGGACAAAAGCGATTTGGTCAGCTTGCCGGCTTCGTTGACACTGTTGTCCGAACGTCCCGAGAAATTTATCGTCTTCTGCGATGATTTGTCGTTTGAAACCGGCGATGAAACCTATAAAGCCTTGAAAACCGCTTTGGATGGCGGACTGTCGCAACGTTGCGCTAATGTTTTGGTTTATGCCACTTCCAACCGCCGCCACCTGATTCCCGAATATATGGATGAAAACATTGGTACTACAGGGATTCGCGGTGAAATCCATCAGAAGGAAGCCGTCGAGGAGAAAATTTCCCTTTCCGACCGCTTCGGCTTATGGCTGAGTTTTTATCCTTTCGACCAAAACGATTATTTGACCGCCGTAGCCAACTGGTTGGACGATTTCAATGTGCCTTTTGACGATACCGCGCGCCAAGCCGCGTTGCAATGGGCGCAAATGCGCGGCAGCCGTTCAGGCCGCTCGGCGTGGCAGTTTGCCTGCGACTGGGCAGGACGCTTGCCGGAAGAAAGAGTGCTAGATTAAGGCTGAAAAAAGCAAAGGCCGTCTGAATATGGTTTCAGACGGCCTTTTGTATTTTTATTTATCCATTAGCGCAAACATGAAGACAACCATTGTTGGCGTTGGCGCGGATTGAGCAGATGATAGAGGCGGTATTGGATTTCCATTTCATCCACCGCATAGTCCATGCTGGAGAGGTAGCGGCTTTCAACATAGTCGCGGGCGGCGTTTGAATCGAATGAGTCGCCGGAGAGAATTTTGATGATGGTTTGACGGCGGTTGCGGTCGGAGCGTACGGTTTTGCGGTAGGCTTTATCGTTGATTTGTTTGAAGTCGGTACGCAAGCGGCGCAGGGCGGCGTGTTGGTCGGCGGATAAATTGAGCTGTCGGATGTCGCAATTCGGATGGAAGTCGTCCAAAGTGGCCAGAAACGGACCGGCATGTGCAGGCAGACTGGAACAGAGTAGGGCGAGTGCTAAGAAAGTAAAAGTCGGATAGCGGGAAAGTGCGACAGACACGGTGTTTTCCTAATGTTTCATCAGGTTTGGAAATATAACCGATTAGCGTGTGAAAGGCAGTATCAAAGCAGTTAACTTTTGTTAATGATGTTAGATTTTTCTGCACGTGTATGTATTCAAATAATTTATTTTCAAAGCCTTACAATTTAATTTTAAGTTTCATTAATGTATGTGAAATGTAAATTCATAAAAATGACAGTAGAGACGTTGTCGGCAGCATACAACATAGGGGCAAAAATGCGATAATGACAAAGGAACACACTTTAGGAGAACAAACATGACCGACTACCGTATCGCCCCCAGTATTTTGTCTGCCGATTTTGCCCGTTTGGGCGAAGAGGTAGCCGAAGTTATCCGCGCGGGTGCGGATTTGATTCATTTTGATGTAATGGACAATCATTACGTGCCGAATCTGACTTTCGGCCCTATGGTTTGCGCGGCTTTGAAACCGTATGCAACCGTGCCGGTCGATGTGCATTTGATGGTTGAGCCGGTGGACGATTTAATTCATGCGTTTGCAAAAGCCGGTGCCAATATCATTACCTTTCATCCGGAAGCCAGCCGCCATGTCGATCGCAGCTTGGGTTTGATTAAAGAATACGGCTGTCAGGCCGGTTTGGTATTGAATCCTGCTACGCCAGTCAATATTCTGGAAAACGTTTTGGACAAACTGGATATGGTATTGCTGATGTCGGTCAACCCGGGCTTTGGCGGGCAAAGCTTTATTCCGAATACGCTGGTGAAAATCCGCAAAGTGCGCGAGATGTTGGACGAGTATGAACGGCAAAGCAGCCGCCATATCGCATTGGAAGTCGATGGCGGCGTGAAGACAGACAATATTGCTGAAATTGCGGCGGCAGGTGCGGATACGTTTGTCGCCGGTTCGGCGATTTTTGGCAAACCGGATTACAAAGCCGTTATCGATGAAATGCGTCAACAGTTGGCGCAAGTCGGATAACAAAGCAGGGATACTCTTGGTTTTTTAAACTTTGGAATAACAATATTGAATATTAAAGGCCGTCTGAAATAATTTTCAGACGGCCTTTTGTTTTAGCCTAAACCCTTACAGCGGCCATTTCAATGCAGGATTGCTTTCAATGACTGCTTTGAATTGGTTTTGAATACGCTCAATCGCTTCTTGTGTATCCGCTTCAAAACGCAATACCAAAATCGGTGTGGTATTGGAAGCACGCATCAGGCCGAAGCCGTCAGGTAATTCAACGCGCAAGCCGTCGATGGTGATGATTTCGGTCGCACCTTCAAACTTGGCATTGGCAGCCAGCTCTTCAATCACTTTGTGGCCGTTGCTGCCTTCGGGCAGGTCGATGTTGAGTTCCGGAGTGGAAATGCTTTGTGGCAGCTTGTTCAATACTTCGGACGGATTGTCGAAGGCAGACAGGATTTCTAAGAGGCGTGCGCCGGCATACATACCGTCGTCGAAGCCGAACCAGCGTTCTTTAAAGAAGATGTGTCCGCTCATTTCGCCGGCAACCAGTGCGCCGGTCTTTTTCATGGTGGATTTGATGAAGCTGTGGCCGGTTTTCTCCATGACAGGATCACCGCCGTGTTCTTTAATCCAAGGCGCGAGTAGGCGGGTGGATTTGACGTCGAAAATCACTTTGGCTTTAGGATTGCGGCTCAACACGTCTTGCGCGAAAAGCATCAGTTGGCGGTCCGGATAGATGATGTTGCCGTCTTTGGTGACCACGCCCAAGCGGTCGGCATCGCCGTCAAATGCCAAGCCGATTTCGGCATCGCCGTTTTTGAGTTCGACAATGAGGTCTTGCAGGTTTTTCGGTTTGGAAGGGTCGGGGTGGTGATTAGGGAAGTTGCCGTCCACTTCGCAGAAAAGTTCGGTTACTTCGTTGCCCAAGCCTTTGTAGAGTTTGCCCGCGAATGCGCCGCCGACACCGTTGCCCGCGTCGATGGCGATTTTCATCGGGCGTTTGAGCTTGATGTGGCCGACGATGTTGTTGTGGTATTCGCCAGAGATGTCTTTTTCGGTTACGCTGCCTTGTTTGTCGGCGGCAACAAAACCGTCTTTTTCAACAATGGCTAAAAGTTCTTGAATGGCTTCTCCTGCGAGCGTGTCGCCACCGAGCATCATTTTGAAACCGTTGTAATCGGGCGGATTGTGGCTGCCGGTAATCATCACACCGCTGCCGCCACATTCGTTGATGGCCGCGAAGTAGAGCATAGGGGTGGCAACCATGCCGACGTTGAGGACGTCGATGCCGCTGTCTGTGAAACCGCGTTGAATCTGCGCCATCAGGCCGGGGCCGCTCAAGCGTCCGTCGCGGCCGAGTGCGATACGGGTAATGCCTTTTTCGGAGGCTTTGGTGGCAATGGCTTTGCCGATTAAATAGGCTGCTTCATCGGTCAGGGTTTTGTCGACGATGCCTCGGATGTCGTAGGCTTTGAAAATGTCGCGGGCGATATTTGCCATGTGGATTTCCTTTAAATTTAAGGGGAAATAATGAGGCTTATTCTAACACGGCTAAAAGGCCGTCTGAAAAAATCAGACGGCCTTTTGTCGTTACATCAAAGAACAGTGTTGTTTGGACGAATCAATTGTTGAAAGTGTTGCACTGGTTGATGTCGCCGCTTTCCAAACCGCGCTTGAGCCAAGTCATGCGCGCTTCAGACGAGCCATGGGTAAAGCTGTCGGGAACGACATAGCCCTGAGCTTGTTTCTGCAAGCGGTCGTCGCCGACGGATTCGGCGGCCAGCATGGCTTTTTGAATGTCTTCGGCTTTGAAGATATTGTTGTTGACGGCGTAGTGTCCCCAAATGCCGGTGAAACAGTCGGCCTGCAATTCGAGTTTGACGGAAAGGGCATTGGCCTCTTTTTTGCCGACTTGCTGTTGCATTTTGTGGACTTTAGGCAGAATGCCGAGCAGGTTTTGAACGTGATGGCCGACTTCATGGGCAATAACGTATGCAAACGCGGCATCGCTGGCGGATTCGAGCTTGGTGCGCATGTCTTCGTAGAAACTCAAATCCAAATAAACTTTTTGGTCGCCCGGGCAGTAAAATGGACCCATGGTAGATTGGCCTGTACCGCAGGCGGTGGATGTACCGCCTTCATACAACACCATGGTTGTCGGTGTGTAGCGTTGGCCGTGTTGTTGGAAATATTTGCTCCATGCTTTTTCCGTCTCGGCAAGGACGACACGGGACATTTCGTTCAATTCGGCTTCTTGTTGGCTGTCGAGTCGGGTAGCTTGCTGGGTAGGAATGCCCATCGAAGATGAGCCGCCAACCAAACCGCTCAAATCCACGCCGTAATATGCGCCGACCAAAACCACGATAATGCCGAGTATGCTTGGCGTTTTGCCGCCACCGCCGCCGCCACGGCTTCCGCGGCGATCTTCGACGTTTTGGCTTTGTTCACGGCCTTTCCAATCCATAATGCGCATCCTGTGTAGTTTTCATGCGGCGGATTATACTATGGAATGTCAAATGTGTTTGATCGAATTGCGAATATTGCTTGAGGTCGTCTGAAAATGCGACATCGGGAAAGTGAAAACGGCAGTATCTTTCAGACGGCCTTGGGGTTTGTTAGAATGAGCCAACCTACTATTGGGAGATATAAGATGAAAGTCAGCAGTAAAGCTATTGTCAACGGCGAATTTGAAGACAAATACGGCAAGCGCGGCAGCCAGTTCAGCCCGAATGGTATGCCTTCTTATTCGATTCCTTTTGAGATTGAAGATGCGCCGGAGGGAACAAAATCGTTTGCCGTGGTGTTGGAAGACAAAGATGCCATTTCAGCATCGGGTTTCGTATGGACGCATTGGTTGATTTCGGATTTGAAACGTACTTCCGTGGCAGAAAATGAAAGCATTTCTGCAACGGATTTCACGCAAGGCGCGAACACTTGGGCGAGCGCGTTGGGTAAATTTGAAATCGAAGAGGCTTCGTTTTATGGCGGTATGGCGCCACCGAACAACCGCCATCGTTACGAGCTGATTGTGTACGCGCTGGACACTGTTTTGGATTTGCCGCGCGGTTTCCGCTTTAATGAGCTGCATTTTGCCATGCAGGGCCATGTGTTGGATTCGGCATGTGTGGTCGGTACTTATGATGTGTGAAGGTATGCGTCATTAACGATTGAAAAACAGCCTGTCCGTTTTGAATTCGGACAGGCTGTTTTTATGGGAAATCAAATCAATTAAACCACTTCGGCTTTGGTGATGATGACAGGCTCGGTCGGTACATCGTCGTGGTAGCCGTGGCGTTTGGTAGAAACGCCTTCGATGGCATCAACCACGTCAAAACCGTCAACGACTTTACCGAATACGGCGTAGCCCCAGTCTTGGACGACGGTTTTGCCGTACAGTTCTTTAGAACGGAAGTTCAGGAAGGCGTTGTCGGCGGTGTTGATGAAGAATTGTGCGCTGGCAGAGTGCGGATCGGAAGTACGCGCCATGGCGATGGTGTATTTTTCGTTAGGCAAACCGTTGGACGCTTCGTTTTGAATCGGATCGCGGGTTTCTTTTTCGTTCATGTTTTCATCCATGCCGCCGCCTTGAATCATGAAGCCTTTGATGACGCGGTGGAAGATTACGCCGTCGTAGAAGCCGTCTTTAACGTATTGCTCGAAGTTTTTAGCTGTAACGGGGGCTTTGTCGAAATCAAGTTCGATTTTGATGTCGCCTTTGTTGGTGTGCAGGATAATCATGGGTTTCCTTTCGTTAGAATCCGGTTTTAATCATTCGTTAAATTGTGTCTGAACGACAAACTTCAAGGCCGTCTGAAAAATATTCTTTCAGACGGCCTCGACTATGTTTACGGGTTTACGGCATCAGGACGAAATAAGCCCACAGCGCAACCAATACGATACAGAGGACGTTCAGCAATAAGCCGACGTTCATCATTTCGCGTTGTTTAATCAAGCCCGTACCGAACACAATCGCGTTAGGCGGCGTAGCAACCGGCAGCATGAACGCGCAAGACGCGCCGATGCCGATGACGAATACCAAGACTTGTTCGGGCAGCCCCATTTGTGTGGCGATGCTGGCAAAAATAGGCACGAGCAGCGCGGCGGAGGCGGTGTTACTGGTGAACTCGGTCAGGAAGATAATGAAGGCGGCAACCACGAAAATCACCAGCAATGCAGGAGAGTGGGAGAAGGTGGAAGCAACCTGTTGACCCAATGCTTCGGACGCGCCGGAAGATTGCAGCAACGCGCTCAAGCTGATACCGCCGCCGAAGAGCATCAATACACCCCAGTCGGTATTGCGCGCGACTTCTTTCCATTGCGCCACGCCGAATACGACGACGGCAACGGCGGCAATCAGGGCGATGACAGTGTCGGGGTTGGAAATACCGAATGCAGCTTTGATTTTGGAGCTGAATACCCAAGCAACGGCGGCAGCCAAGAAAATCAACAATGCGATCACACGGTGCAGCGTCCAAGGGATAGATTCCTCTTTAACTTCCACGCGTTCGTTCAAATTAGGTTTGAGGATGACGTACATGGAGAACAGCATTAACGGCAGAATCAACAGCATCATCGGCAGGCCGAGCTTCATCCAGCCGACAAAGTCCAAGTTCAGGGCTTTGGCAGCAATCATGTTCGGCGGAGAACCGACCACGGTACCCAAGCCGCCGATACTGGCGCAGTAGGCGATACCGAGCAGGACGAAAACGTAGGTTTTGCGTTCTTTTTCTTGGTCGAGGTGGCTCATCATACCCATTGCCAAAGGCAGCATCATGGCGGCGGTCGCGGTATTGCTGATCCACATGGACAGGAAGGCGGTAACGGCAAACAGCATCAACACGGCCACTTTCATATTGCCGCGCGACAGGCGCAACAGGCTGACGGCGATTTTACGGTCGAGGCGCTGCATGTGCAGGGCTGTGGCAAGCGCGAAGCCGCCGAAGAAGATGTAAATCGTCGGATCGGCAAAGCCCGCCATCGCCTTTTTGATGTCCATGTCGGGGAAGCCGAGTACGACGGCGAGAATCGGCACCATCAATGCGGTTACCGTGATGTGGACGGCTTCGGTAAACCAAAGCGCGGCAACGAAAATCAACAGCGCAATGCCTTTGTTGGCGTCAGGGCTGTAGGGAAGGACGCTGTAAATGCCGAAACAGACGACGGCGGAGATGATGGTGGTCAGCAGGCCTTTAAAGTCGGTAATCGGCTTTTGTGCACTGAGCAGCTCGACGTTTTCCGGGTGCTGGGTTTTGTCCTTTGCGTGCAGATCCATAGAATGTTCCTCTGAAGTTTGCTGGTTTTTCTTTTACGCTTGTGCCAGCCGTTTTCAGACGGCCTGACAGCGACAGTATATTTGTAATTTAATGTAGTGTAAATAAATTGTAAATTATTTTTTAAAATAAAATAAAAAACGGACAAGCAGCAGGAGGGCTGTTTGTCCGTTCGATTAGGAAAGTGATTGGATTTTAAACGTTTTGTGTCGGGTTGGCTTGTGCTTTAACCAGTAGGCTGCACACGGCCAAAGCGGCTGCAGCCAAGAGTGCGCCTGCAATGCCGATATTGGAAAGGCCGAACCAAGTGGTCACGTAATGCCCCAAAAGCGCACCACCGCCGATACCGACATTGTACAAACCTGAATAAATCGAGTTGGCCACATCTGTCGCATCGGAAGCAAACGTCAATACTTTGGAGACCATGCCCAAGCTGACGATGACGATGGCTACGCCCCAAATAAACACCAGCGCATATACCGCATACGGGAAAGAGGCAAGCGGCAGAAGCAGCAGGGCGGAGAGCAGGATGACCGCCACTGCGCCGAGCATAAACAAACGTTGCGCTTTGGCAAACCATTTGCCGAACAGATAAGACGCGGCAAATCCTGCCAAACCGTACAGGCTCAAGACTATTGTTACTTGTTCGGCTTTAAAGTGGCCGATTTGCAAAACGAAAGGCTCGATATAGCTGTATGCCGTGAAATGTGCCGTAATAATCAATACCGTCATGGCATAGAGCAACATCAGGTTGCGGCGTTTGAACAAACTCGGCAGGCTGCTTAAAGAACCGGTATTCTGGCTGGGTAAAGCAGGTAGGTTTTTGGACAACACCAGCATTACGCCGGCAGCGCAGACCCCGATCAGTAGGAAGCTGAGCTGCCAGCTGAAATATTGTCCGACCACGCGTCCCAACGGTATACCCAACACCATCGCCAAAACCGTACCCGTACTGAGCAAGCCCAAAGCCTGATTGGTTTTGCCGGTGGGCGCAAGCCGTACCGCCAAAGAAGCCGTAATCGACCAAAAGACCGCGTGTGTCAGCGCAATCCCGATACGGCTGACCAAGAGGATGTTGAAGTTCCAAGAAAAGAACGACAGCGCGTGAAACAGCGCAAACAGTGCAAACAGCATCAGCAATAATTTGCGCCGTTCGATGTTTTTCGTCATCAGCATCAGCGGCAGCGATAGGAGCGCAACAATCCACGCATACACCGTAATCATCATGCCCACTTCCGTTGCCGCTTTGCCAAAGCTCTGACCGATGTCGCTCAAAAGCGCAATCGGAATGTATTCGGTGGTATTGAAAATAAACGCACCCACCGCCAGCGCGCATACGCTAACCCATTGTTTGAATGTTGAAGTCATTATTATGTCCGTTTGATGAAGCAAAGGTCGTTATTGTACGCCTATCTGCATTTTTCAGACGGCCTTAATGAAGAATTTGCAAGCTGTTTGCGTAAGGAGTAAAGTATTTGACAACCATATTTGTTTGAATGAAAGGAAATATAAATGCAAACTGTTACCCTCAACATCGACGGCATGACCTGCGGCGGCTGCGTGAAAAGCGTAACCCGTCTTTTGGAAGGCGTAGAAGGCGTGGAAAAAGCAGAAGTCAGCTTGGAAAACAAAAATGCAGTGATTACTTTCGATGAAAGCAAGACAGATGCCGACGCGCTGATTGATGCCGTAGAAGACGGTGGCTACGACGTGGCTTTGTAACCGACAAGCGTATTTTGAATAAAGGCCGTCTGAACCGTTTCAGACGGCCTTTGTCTCTTGATAACTTACTTTTTGCCATTATGTCGTTTTCGTTTGATAATACATAAATACAAAAAACACGCGCCAAACAATCAATAGGAGGCTTTGCCATGCAACAAAAAGTCCGTTTCCAAATCGAAGGCATGACCTGTCAGGCCTGCGCTTCGCGTATTGAAAAAGTGTTGAACAAAAAAGATTTTGTCGAATCGGCGGGGGTGAACTTCGCCAGCGAGGAGGCGCAGGTTACGTTTGACGACAGCAAAACCTCTGCAGCCGACATAGCCAAAATCATTGAGAAAACCGGTTATGGTGCAAAAGAAAAAACGGAAGACGCGCTGCCGCAGCCCGAAGAAACCGCGCATGTAAGCTGGCGGCTGTGGCTTTTGCTGGCCATTAATATTCCGTTCCTTATCGGCATGGCAGGGATGATGATTGGTCGGCACGATTGGATGATTCCGCCGTTGTGGCAGTTTGCGCTGGCAAGCGTGGTGCAGCTTTGGCTGGCAATCCCGTTTTACAAAAGCGCGTGGGCGAGCATCAAGGGCGGGCTGGCGAATATGGACGTGCTCGTTACCATCGGCACGGTGTCGATTTACCTGTATTCCGTCTATATGTTGTTTTTCAGCCCGCACGCGGCGCACGGCATGGCACACGTGTATTTTGAAGTAGGCGTGATGGTGATTGGTTTTGTGTCGCTGGGCAAATTTTTGGAACACCGCACCAAAAAATCCAGCCTCAACAGCTTGGGCCTGCTGCTGAAACTCACGCCGACCCAAGTCAACGTGCAGCGCGAAGGCGAATGGCGGCAGCTACCCATCGACCAAGTGCAAATCGGCGACCTTATCCGCGCCAACCACGGCGAACGCATTGCCGCCGACGGCATCATCGAGAGCGGCAGCGGTTGGGCGGATGAGAGCCATCTTACCGGCGAATCCAACCCCGAAGAGAAAAAAGCGGGCGGCAAAGTGTTGGCGGGTGCGTTGATGACCGAAGGCAGCGTGGTGTACCGCGCCACACAACTCGGCAGCCAAACATTGCTCGGCGACATGATGAATGCGCTCTCTGAAGCACAAGGTAGTAAAGCACCGATTGCGCGTGTGGCGGATAAAGCGGCGGCGGTATTCGTGCCTGCCGTCGTGGGCATCGCGCTTCTGACTTTTATCGCCACTTGGCTGGTGAAAGGCGATTGGACGGTTGCGCTGATGCACGCCGTTGCCGTTTTGGTGATTGCCTGCCCGTGCGCGCTCGGTCTGGCAACCCCTGCCGCGATTATGGTCGGCATGGGCAAAGCAGTGAAACACGGCATTTGGTTTAAAGACGCGGCGGCAATGGAAGAAGCCGCCCACGTTGATGCCGTCGTGCTGGACAAAACCGGCACGCTGACAGAAGGCAAACCGCAGGTTGCTGCCGTTTATTGCGTTCCCGACAGTGGCTTTGACGAAGACGCTTTGTACCGCATCGCCGCCGCCGTTGAACAAAACGCCGCTCATCCGCTTGCCCGCGCTATCGTTTCTGCTGCCCAAGCGCGCGGCTTGGATATTCCCGCCGCACAAAACGCGCAAACCGTTGTCGGTGCAGGCATTACCGCCGAAGTGGAAGGCGTGGGTTTGGTGAAAGCAGGCAAAGCCGAATTTGCCGAACTGACCTTGCCGAAGTTTTCAGACGGCGTTTGGGACATTGCAAGCATTGTTGCAGTCTCGGTCGATAACAAACCTATCGGCGCATTCGCACTTGCCGACGCATTGAAAGCCGATACCGCCGAAGCCATAGGCCGTCTGAAAAAACACGGCATCAACGTTTACATCATGAGCGGCGACAACCAAGGCACGGTCGAATACGTCGCCAAACAACTGGGCATCGCACACGCCTTCGGTAATATGAGTCCGCGCGATAAAGCTGCCGAAGTGCAGAAACTCAAAGCCGCCGGCAAAACCGTGGCAATGGTCGGCGACGGCATCAACGACGCGCCCGCACTCGCCGCCGCCAACGTCAGCTTCGCGATGAAAGGCGGTGCGGACGTTGCCGAACACACCGCGTCCGCCACGCTGATGCAGCATTCGGTCAACCAACTCGCCGATGCCTTGCTGGTATCGCAGGCGACTTTGAAAAACATCAAGCAAAACCTGTTTTTCGCCTTCTTCTACAATATCTTGGGCATCCCGCTTGCCGCGCTCGGCTTTCTAAACCCTGTCATTGCAGGCGCGGCAATGGCGGCAAGCTCGGTTTCGGTATTGAGCAATGCGTTGAGGTTGAAGCGGGTGAAGATTGAGTGAAACGTGGCAAAGGCCCTCTGAAAACCATACGCCCAGTTTCATTTTTCAGGTAGCCTCAAATTAGGAATCAAACGATGAAAAGCTATACGCTCGATATTCCCCACTTTGAATACCCTGAATCATTTGAAAAAATCGTCGAACTGAATTTAGTCGATTTCGATATTTGGCATCTGCTCGATAGCGATTGGGCCGCCAAGCTATACCAAGGCATGCAAACGCGTTATCCCAATAGAAAACTGATTCCCTTCGCCAAACGCAGCGATTGCGATGACACTGCTTGCTTCGAAATCGGCAAAGGCGGCATAGTCCAGCTTATCCACGACTTTGCTGACCCCGGCTGGGAGCAGCGTCAAGAATTCCCCGATTGCTGGGCATGGCTCGCCCAAGCGGTAAACGATATGATCGAACACAATCGGGAAGACGATATCCTGTAAACATCAGGCATGTTGGTTTTGGCCAAGGAAATGCAACGTTGAGCTTCAAGCTGAGGCGGTCTGAAGATTGTTTTTCAGACGGCCTTTAATCCATATTTTCTGATTTCGAGACTTAAGCGGGAGTATGTCGTATGGACATGATGTTGTTTACCAATATTGTATTGATTGTTTTATGTATTTTTACCATGTTGCTGGTGTGGTCGCGTAACTGGAAACGCAAGCAGGCGTATTTTGAGAAAATCAAAAGCAATCCGGAAAACCTCAAATGGGTTGGGCAGAATCTGACTGGTCAGGAATGGAAGGATTTGAAAGCCGTGAGCGACCGTTTTGGGCTGCCCATGTTGCAGGCCAAGCAATTAATTGATTTTTATAAAAACAGTCAGCTCTAATTGATGATTTAACGATAGAACTTGACTGAAGTTAAGGCCGTCTGAAATAGCACTCTTATAATAATATAAGTGATATTTCAGACGGCCTTGCTGTTGATTCAAATAAAGGGAGGAGAACAAAAATGACCGTTTACTTAATCGGCGATTCCGTTCGGCTTGCTTCGGAGCCTTACACGCGCGCCGCTTTGCCTGAGGTGGATATTGTTTCTCCATCGGAAAACTGCCGTTCGTCGCATGATGTGTTAGAGCATATCAGGCAATGGACAGAGGGCGCGACTGTGGGAGACATTATCCACATCAATTGCGGTTTGCACGACATCCGCCATAATCAAGGCTGTAATGAGCCGGTGGCCGATATAAAAACCTATCGCAGCAACCTGATTCAAATTTTCGATTATCTGAAACAGACAGGGGCAAAAATTATTTGGGCGAGCAGTACGCCGTTTTTGGAAAGCGTACACAATATCGTCAAACCCTCGCGCCGCTATCTGGCCGACTTGAAGGCCTATAACCGTGTGGCGGAGGATTTGGCAAGGCAATATGGTTTTACCGTCAATGATTTATACAGTCTGATGTTTGAGCAGGATTTGACCGATGTGATGCTGTGCGATGGACTTCATTTCAATGAGTTCGGCAGCAAGATGATAGGCGAGGCAGTAGCCGAAGCGATATTGAAACAGTTGTGCTAACTTGACGTAATCCATTTTTATTATGTTTTTAATATTGAGACAGACTTTAAGTTGCAACCCAATATCTATTGGGGTATAGTGATTACTCTTATCAACATGAAACTAAGAAGGAATAAATGATGACTGGCAAATTAGATCAAATCAGCGGTGAAGTAAAAGAGAAAGCCGGCGAAGTTCTTGACGATTCCAAACTCAAAGCTGAAGGCGTAGTTCAACAAGGCGTCGGTAAGACAAAAGAAGTTGCTGCGGATGCTAAAGAAAAAGCAGAAAACTTTGCAGGCGAGGCTAAAGAAAAAGTAGAAAACTTTGCAGGTGAAGCTAAAGAAAAAGCAGCTCATTTAGCCGGTGAAGCCAAAGAGAAAGTAGCACACTTGGCTGAAGAAGCCAAAGAAAAAGCTGAAGGCTTGATTAATGATATTAAAAGCAAATTTTAATATTTAAAGAATAAAAGGCCGTCTGAAAGATTTTTCAGACGGCCTTTGTTTATGGTTTTAAAGTTTAGGCAAACTGTTTGCCAAATTCGATAAACTCGTCTTTTTTGGCTTTGGCTTTGCCGGAGTCGATGGCTTCTTGCGCGGCTTTGACACCGTCCGCCAGCGATGCGACCACATTTCCTGCGTAGAGCGCGGCGGCTGCATTGAGGACGACGATGTCGCGTGCGGCACCGACTTTGCCATCCAGCACTTCGTTCATTTTTTGCAGGGATTCTTGCGCGTTTTCGACTTTGATTTCGTCCAAATTGCGGCGGATTTCCATGCCGAAATCGGCCGGGCTGATATCGTATTCGGTGATTTTGCCGTCTTTCAGTTCGGCAACGCGGGTTTTGCCGGTCAGCGTGATTTCATCCAAACCGCCTTCGCCGCACACAACCAAAACATGTTTGGAACCAAGCTGTTGCAATACGCGGGAAAGAATGCCGCACAAGTCGATGTGGAACACGCCCAAGAGTTGGTTTGCCGCGCCGGCAGGATTGGTCAGTGGGCCCAAGATATTGAAGATGCTGCGGAATCCGAGCGAACGGCGGACAGGGGCAACATAGCGCATGGCGCTGTGATGGTTGGGCGCGAACATAAAGCCGATGCCGGTTTGCTGAATGCTTTGGGCAACCTGTTCGGGGTTGAGATTGAGGTTGGCGCCCATTTGTTCCATGACATCGGCAGCGCCGCTGGATGAAGAAACGGAGCGACCGCCGTGTTTGGCAACTTGCGCGCCTGCCGCAGCCGCGACAAACATAGAAGTCGTGGAAATATTGAAAGTTTTGGCACCATCGCCGCCCGTGCCGACAATATCGACCAAGTCATCGGCGTTTTCCAGCGGCACTTTAGTGGCAAATTCGCGCATCACGCTGGCTGCGGCGGTAATCTCGGAAACGGTTTCAACTTTAATCCGCAGGCCGGTCAGGATGGCGGCGATTTGCTCGGGCGGAACTTGGCCGCTCATGATTTGGCGCATGAGGTCGGTCATTTCATCGTAGAAAAGTTCGTTATTGCTGATGAGGCGTTCAATCGCTTGTTGAGGGGTAATCATGATTGTTCCTTTGTTCGTGTCCGATGTGATTCAGGCCGTCTGAAAGGAGTTTGAACACTGTCAAACTCCTTTCAGACGGCCTTTCATTAAGATTTTTGCGGGCGATAGTCTTTGAATTCTTCCAAGAAGTTTTTCAGCATATCGTGGCCGTGTTCGGTCAGTAGGGCTTCGGGGTGGAACTGTACGCCTTCGACAGCATATTCTTTGTGGCGTACTCCCATGATTTCTCCGTCTTCCGTCCATGCGGTAATTTCGAGGCAGTCGGGCAGGGTGGCGCGGTCGATGGCCAGGCTGTGGTAGCGCGTGCAGTTAACCGGATTGGGCAGGCCTTTAAACATGCCTGTGCCGTGATGGAAAACGGGGGAGACTTTGCCGTGCATCATTGTTTGCGCGCGCACGACATTGCCGCCGAACGCTTCGCCCATGGTTTGATGGCCGAGGCACACGCCCATGACGGGCAGCCTGCCAGCAAAGTGCTGCATGGCCGCAACAGAAATGCCTGCTTCTTTCGGTGAGCAAGGGCCCGGGCCGATGACCAGATATTGCGGTTTCAGGGCTTCGATTTCTTCGAGGGTGATTTCATCGTTGCAGCGTACCAAAACTTCCTGCCCCAGTTCGGCAAAGTATTGAACGATGTTGTAGGTGAAGCTGTCGTAGTTATCAATGAATAAAAGCATTTGCAAACCTTTAATGACATTTCGGCAGACAGGGTAAGGCCTGCCAAAAGTGTAAAAACCGTTTATATTTGCATAATATCACAATCTTCCCCTAAAGGCCGTCTGAAACGGCGGATAAGACAAAACAGCTAAAAAATGCTATGCTTTACGCTTTGAACCTAATCTGTTTGAAGTGATGAAAAAGTATCTTATCCCGACTGCCGCCGTCGTTATCGCCGCTGCGCTCGGCACGCCTTACTATCTCGGTGTCAAAGCGGAAGAAAGCCTGACCGAGCAACAAAAGCTGTTGCAGGAATCCGGTTTCCTGACCGTTGAATCCCACCAATACGATCGCGGCTGGTTCAGTTCGACCGAGACGACCGTCATCCGCCTCAAGCCGACCCTGCTTCAAAATACGCAAAAATACCTGCCGGACAATTTGAAAACCGTCCTGCAAGAGCCGATTACGGTCATCAACCACGTAACACACGGCCCGTTTGCCGGCGGCTTCGGCACGCGCGCACACGTGGAAACCGAGTTCCAATACCATCCGGAAACCAAAAAAGTTTTAGACCGCTTCTTCGGCCAGCAAACGCCGTTGACCATGACCAATACGGTTTACCTTTCCGGCGACGGCAAACTCAGCCTCAATATCCCCGCCTTCGACTACGAAGAGCTTTCCGGTATCAAGCTCAATTGGAAAGGCTTTAGCGGCAATACCGATTACAGCCAAGGCTTCAAAAGCTATCGCCACGATTACCTTGCGCCGTCTTTGCAAGTCAAATTGGCCGACAAAGGCGATGTGTCTTTGGAAAACCTGCGCTTCGAATCCGAAACAGAAGACGGCCTGACCAAACTTTCTTTGGGCAAGAGCAGCATTACGCTGGATAAATTCCTGCTGCAATGGAAAGAAAACATCGATTACAACGTTAAGTTGAACGAGTTGGTCAACCTCGTAACCAACCTGCAAATCGGTGCATTCATCAATCCGACCGGCACGATTGCTCCGTCTAAAATCGAAGTCAACAAACTGCGTTTCGATACCCAGACCGGCGAAGTCGATAAATTCATCAACAGCGAAGGCCGCTTCCAATTTGAAAGCCTGACCTATGGCGAAGACAAATACGGCCCTCTGGATATTAATGTCTCTGCCGAGCATTTGGATGCCGCATCACTTCTGGCATTGAAAAACAAAATTGCCGAAGTGTCCGTGAAGAAAATGAGCGAAGAGGAAATTCAGGCTTCTTTGCTTCAGACGGCCAAAAACGAGGCTTCAGGCCTGTTTACCAACAATCCGGTTTTAAACGTCAAAACTTTCAAATTTACCATGCCTAATGGTGATGTCGATGTCAGCGGAAAGCTTGCCTTTAAAGGCTTGACGGCCAAAGACCTCAACAGCCTGGGCGATATGCTGAAGAAAACCGAAGCTGACTTCAACATGAGCGTACCTCAAAAATTGTTGGAGCAGCTCGCCGTCAACCAAGCCAGCAGCCTGTTTAGCGTCAATGCCGAAGATGAAGCCGCAGGCCGTGCCAGCATCGACGATATCAACGAGACCTTGCGCCTGATGGTAGACAGCACCATTAAAAGCATGGCAAGAGAAAAATATTTGACCTTAGAAGACGATAATGTCAAAACCCATCTGACTCTGCAAAACAGCGAGTTGAAATTAAACGGAAAAGTCCTTCAAAGCGACCCGGAACCCGAGTTTGACGAATCAGACTTTCCCAATAACTAATCCTCAATCACACAAACAGCGGTTTTAGCTTCACTGAAGTTAAAACCGCAAATCAACCCACAATCAAAAAGGAAACCCATGTTCCGTACCATGCTCGGCGGCAAAATCCACCGTGCCACCGTTACCGAAGCCGACCTCAACTACGTCGGCAGCATTACCGTTGACCAAGACCTGCTGGATGCGGCAGGTATTTGCGTGAACGAAAAAGTCGCCATCGTCAATAATAACAACGGCGAACGTCTTGAAACCTACACCATCCCCGGCGAACGCGGCAGCGGCGTTGTTTGCCTCAATGGCGCGGCCGCGCGTTTGGTTCAAAAAGGCGACGTCGTGATCATCATGTCTTACGTCATGTTGTCCGAACCCGAAATTGCAGCGCATGAGCCGAAAGTCGTCCTCGTCGATGAGAACAACAAAATCCGCGACGTGATTTCTTATGAGCCGCCGCACACCGTGTTGTAATATTCAAACAAAGGCCGTCTGAAACGTTTCAGACGGCCTGTTTCCCAAATTCAACTTATCTGAAAGGCTTTGCCGTGAATATCCAAATCAACAACATCACCGTCAGCAACGATGCGCCCTTTACCCTTTTCGGCGGCATCAATGTCCTTGAAGACCTCGACTCTACGCTGAAAGCCTGTGAGCAATACGTTAAAGTAACCGATAAACTCGGCATCCCTTACGTGTTCAAAGCCTCTTTCGACAAGGCAAACCGCTCTTCCATCCACTCTTTCCGCGGTGTGGGTTTGGATGAAGGTATGAAGATTTTTCAAGCGGTAAAACGCGAGTTTAACGTTCCCGTGATTACCGACGTTCACGAGCCTTACCAATGCCAGCCGGTTGCCGAAGTCTGCGATGTCATCCAGCTGCCAGCATTCTTGGCACGCCAAACCGATTTGGTGGTGGCAATGGCGAAAACCGGCAATGTCATCAACATCAAAAAGCCGCAATTCCTCAGCCCGTCTCAAATGAAAAACATTGTGGAGAAATTCCAAGAAGCAGGCAACGAGCAAATCATTTTGTGCGAACGCGGCGCAAACTTCGGCTACGACAACTTGGTGGTCGATATGCTCGGTTTTGGCGTGATGAAAAAAACGTGTCACAACCTGCCCGTTATTTTTGACGTAACCCATTCCCTGCAAACGCGCGAATCCGGTGCCGCCGCATCAGGCGGCCGTCGCGCCCAAGTATTGGACTTGGCGCTTGCCGGCATGGCAACCCGATTGGCCGGTTTGTTCCTCGAATCCCATGCCAATCCCGACCAAGCCAAATGCGATGGCCCAAGCGCACTGCCGCTTGCGCAATTGGAAGATTTCCTGACCCGTGTTAAAGCAATCGATGAAACCGTGAAATCGTTTGCACCTATGGATATTCGTTAAGGGTCAATCAATAAAAAGGCCGTCTGAAAGCAGTTTCAGACGGCCTTTTTATTGGCATTACTGTCCGCGCAAAAACAGTGCGTCCAATTCTTTTAAAGTCAGTTTGACCCAAGTCGGACGGCCGTGATTACACTGGTTGCTGCGCGGCGTATTTTCCATATCGCGCA
The DNA here is from genome assembly GCF_051956635.1 of Neisseria sp. P0022.S010. Taxonomy (NCBI): domain Bacteria; kingdom Pseudomonadati; phylum Pseudomonadota; class Betaproteobacteria; order Neisseriales; family Neisseriaceae; genus Neisseria; species Neisseria sp. P0022.S010. Next base: position 21,439 of record NZ_JBQCXF010000010.1, read on the forward strand.
GGAGGGCGTTCATTTCCGGCAGGGTAAGCTGGCGGCCGGCACGGACGGAGCCGTGGCAGGACATGGTGGCGAGGATGTGGTTTTCGTGTTCTTCGATGGTTTGGCTGCTGCCGACTTGGGCGAGTTCGCCCAAAACGTCTTTCGCCAGCGAAACGACGTCGGCTTTGCCGAGCATGGCGGGAACTGCACGGACGGCAAGGGTATTGCCGCCCATGTCGGACAATTCCAGCCCGAAGCCTGCCAGCGTTTCGGCATGATCGGCGAGGGCGGCGCATTCTTCGTGGGACGCGGCAAAGGTTACGGGAATAAGCAGGCGTTGGCTTTGCAGGTTGCCGTTTTCCTGACGTTGGCGTTTCATTTTCTCGTAGTTGACGCGTTCGGCGGCAGCGTGCATATCGATGAGCAACAGGCTGTCTTCGGCTTGGGCAAGGATGTAGATGCCTAATAATTGGGCAATGGCAAAGCCGAGCGGCGGCAGTTCGGATTGTGATGGAAGGCCGTCTGAAAGCGGCGTATCTGTTTTTTGGGTAGGGAGTTCAGACGGCATATTGCCGAAACGTGCCTGCTCGAATTGGCTCAACTCAAGGTCTATGTCGTCGGTTTTTTTGTAGAGCTCAGCATAAGTATTCATGGCCGCGCGGCTTTCGCGCAGGGACAGGCTGCGTTGTTGCGGCGAGCGTGCGGCTTGGTAAGGCATGGGCGCGGTTTTGCCTGATGAACCAAAGGCATTGCGTGTGTCGGATTTGTTGCCTGTCGGGTAGTTGGATGCGCCATCAAACAGATTTTCACTGTCGTTTTCAGACGGCATTGGTGCAGGCGTAACGCCGGTAATGTCATGCAACACTTCGCCTGCGTTGCTGACGCTTTCGGTCAAGTCGGCACGCGTGTCGGCAAGGACTTTGTTGAGCGTGTGGAACACGAGTTGGTGCACCTGCTGGCTGTCGCGGAAGCGGATTTCGGTTTTGGTCGGGTGGACGTTGACGTCAACGGCTTCGGGCGGCAGGTCAAGAAAGAGGACGAAAGCAGGCGTCAGTGCGTTGTGCAATACGTCACGGTATGCCTGCTTGACGGCATGGAGCATGACTTTGTCGCGAACAAAACGATGATTGACGAAGCAGTATTGTTTATCGGTTTTGCCTTTGGCGAAAGTCGGCTTGGCAATCGCGCCATAGAGCCGCAGCGCGCCATTGCCGCTGTCAATTTCCAATGAGGCCGTCTGAAAATCATCGCCGACAATGGCAGCAATACGCTCGTGCAGGCTTTGTGCAGGAAGTTTGAATACTTGTTTGCCGTCGCGTTTGAGTGAGAAGGCAATGTGCGGATGCGCCAGCGCGAGGCGTTCGAGCATGGTGGCGCAGTGGGCGTATTCGGTGTTTTCGGATTTGAGGAACTTGCGCCGCGCGGGGGTGTTGAAGAAGAGTTCGGCAGCTTCGATGGTGGTGCCGACGGGGTGGGCGGCTGCGGTGGGGCTGCTGAGTTTGCCGTCTTCGGCTTTAACTTGGGTCGCGTGCGTGCTGTCTTCTTGACGGCTGGTCAGGGTCAGGCGGCTGACGGAGGCGATACTGGCCAAGCCTTCGCCGCGAAAGCCCATGCTGGCAACGTGTTCCAAATCGTTTAAGGTTTTGATTTTGCTGGTGGCGTGGCGGTGGAGCGCGAGTTCGATGTCGTCCGGATGGATACCGCTGCCGTTGTCGCTGACGCGGATCAGGCGGATGCCGCCACCGGCCAGCTCAACATCAATCGCTGTCGCGCCTGCATCGATACTGTTTTCAACAATTTCTTTCAAGGCGTTGGCAGGGCGTTCGACCACTTCGCCGGCGGCGATTTGGTTGACAAGATGGTCGGGCAGGGCGGCAATTCGGGACATCGGTTTCTTTCAAAAAAGCAACGGCGGAAGGGGAAATTACAGGTATTTGCGCATCAATTCGCATTCGACGCGGACGGTTTTGTTTAACTGCAACACGGCAGTGCCGAGCGATTCGTAGCGGTTGAGGCGATAGAAAGGCACGGAATTGAGCGAGGCATACAGTTTGAGAAAGCTGAGGCCTGCATTTCGTGCCATTTCTTCGGCGCGGCTGAGCAGGGCCGTGCCCAAGCCGAGATTGTGGAAGAGCGGATGGACGTATAAGGCATCCAGTTGCGCTTCTTTGAAATCGACTTGGAAGAAGCCTTGAATCAGCCCTTTGTATTCGACCACCCACAAGGCTTTGTTTTTATCGGAGATGGTTTCCAAATAGCTGTTGATGTCGAGCAGACTTTCCCATGCGTGCATAATGGTTTCATCGTAACTGCGGATGCAGGCATATTGAACGGCATGCAGATGGGCGTTGTGTATGGCTTGGCAGTCTTTTTCGGTTGCCGGACGGAGGATGGTCAGAAGGCTCATGGCGGATGGTCGGAAAAATTGATTTCAGACGGCCTTTAGCAATCAAAGGCCGTCTGAAAAAAGTGGGAAAGGTTACAGGCTTTGATGCAAGGTTTGTGCGGTTTGGAACGCGTTGTCCGCATCGTTGGCCAAGACGGTAAAGTGGCCCATTTTTCGGCCTTTGCGCGCGGCTTTTTTACCGTAAAGATGCAGATGTGCATTCGGGTTGCTTTGCAGCGGCAGCCATTCGGGTTCGCCGCCGTTTTCTTTCCAAACGTCGCCCAAAATATTCGCCATACAGCAAGAACTCAGCAGTTTGGTGTCAGCCGGAGGCAGGTTGCACATCAGGCGGACCTGTTGCTGGAATTGGTCTGCCGCGCAGGCATCGATAGTGTGGTGGCCGGAATTGTGCGGACGCGGTGCGATTTCGTTGACGACCAATTCATGTGTGTCGCCGACAACAAACATTTCTACCGCCAATACGCCGACGTAGTTCAATTCATCGGCCAAACGTTGTGCCATCTGCCGCGCCTGTTGCTGAATGTCGGCACTCAGTCGGGCAGGGACGATGGAATAGGCGAGGATGCCGTTTTCGTGAATGTTTTCGGCAGGATCGAAGGTTTGCACGTTGTCATTGTTCAGACGGCATACGATAACGGAAATTTCACCACGCAAGTCCACCATTTTTTCCAAAACGCAATCCACACCACCGTGTTCAGCAAATGCGGCTTTGAGTTCATCCAATGTTTTAACGCGGATTTGGCCTTTGCCGTCATAGCCCAAAGTGGCAGTTTTCAAGATGCCGGGCAGAAATTGTACGCTTTCTTCAGTGATGTCTTCGGTTTTGCAAACTGCTTGATACGGCGCGGTTTGCAGGCCTGCTTTGCGTATCCATGCCTTTTCCTGAATGCGGTTTTGCGCGATGGCAACGCAGTCGCCGCTGGGGGAAACATTGGTGTGTTTGGCGAGAAAACGCATCGCATCGGCATTGACGTTTTCAAACTCGGTCGTAACCGCCGCACATTTTGCCAATTCTTCCAAAGCGGCCGAATCATCAAACGGTGCGCACAAATGGCGGTCGGCAAATTCCGCTGCCGGCGCGTTCGGGTCGGGATCGAGTACGGTTACTTTGTAGCCCATGGTTTTGGCAGCAACAGTAAACATTCTGCCTAATTGTCCGCCGCCGAGGATGCCGAGCATGGCAGGAGGGAGGATGGGGGATGTGTTCATGGATAATCGCTTTATGAGGAAATTGGGTAGGGTGTTTGCAGGCCGTCTGAACATGGTTTATGGCTTCAGACGGCTTGATGTTTTAAAGCTTGCCGATAAATTGCGGCGGAACGTTTTCAGTTAACCATACGCCGTTGTCCGCCAGATAAAATTGATGTTCTGCCGCAAGCATGGCGACAGTGTCGATGGTCAATACAACCGGCTTGCCGTGGCGGGAGCCGACTTTGACGGCTGTTTCGGCATCGGCAGACAGATGAACAAAATGGCGCGAGGCAGAATGCAGGCCTTGCTCCAAAATAGACGGAACAGAGCGTTCAGCCGTACCGTGATACAAAATCTGAGGAGGCGTCGCCACTTTGTGTTCGACCTGAACTTGTGCCGTCGAATGACCTTGCGCCGCGCGGATGCGTTTGCCGTCTTCAGAAAGGGTAAACCGTTTTTTATCGTTGTTTTCGACCACTTCCAACAATATTTCGTAGGTCAGCGGATTGCCCGTAAAGCCGCGCTCAGGATGGTTTGCCTGTGTCAGTAGGCTATCAATATCCACCCAGCCGTCTTTATCCAAAGTAATACCGATTTGCTCGGGATGATGACGCAAGATAAAGCTGAGAAATTTGCTGATGGATTTTAGTTGTTTTTCGTTGAGTATCATAATCTTGTTGTTTAGTCATTTCAGAGCGCAGGCCGTCTGAAAATTATTTATCCAACCCTTCCTGCACCATTTGCGCTGCGCGGATTACTGCCCGGGCTTTGTTTTGGGTTTCCTGCCATTCGGATGTCGGGTTGGAATCGGCAACTACGCCTGCGCCGCTTTGGACGAAGAGGGTATTGTTTTTAATCACAGCGGTGCGGATGGCAATGGCCAAATCCATGTCGTTGTTGAAACTCCATACGCCGACTGCGCCGCCGTAGATGCCGCGTTTGCTCGGTTCGACTTCTTCGATGATTTCCATGGCGCGGACTTTGGGGGCGCCAGAGAGTGTGCCGGCGGGGAACGTGGCGGCGAGGATGTCCATGTTGGTGATGCCGTCTTTCAGACGGCCTTCGACGTTGGAGACGATGTGCATCACATGGGAGTATTTTTCAATCACCATTTTGTCGGTGACTTTGACTTCTCCGGTTTTACTGATACGGCCGACGTCGTTGCGTCCTAGGTCAATCAACATGACGTGTTCGGCAATTTCTTTGGCATCGCTCAGCAGGTCTTGTTCGTTGGCAAGGTCTTCGGCGGGTGTTTTACCGCGCAGGCGCGTGCCGGCGATAGGGCGGACGATGACGTCGTCACGTTCGCGGCGGACGAGGATTTCGGGCGAAGAGCCGACAATATGGAAATCGCCGAAATCGTAGTAGAACATATACGGCGATGGGTTCAGTGTACGCAGGGCGCGGTAGAGGGCAAGCGGATTGTCGGTAAATTCCATGCTCATGCGTTGGCTGGGGACAACCTGCATGCAGTCGCCTGCAAAGATGTAGTCTTTGATTTTGTTGACGCAGGCTTTGAAAGGTTCTTCTCTAAATTCGCTGACTGCTTGGGTTTGTTTGCTGCCGAGCGAGAGCGGGATGGCGCAGCTTTGGCGTAACTGGGTACGGATGTCTTCAAGACGTTCGCGCGCGTGTTCGTAGCCGTTGGCTTGAGACGGATCGGCGTAAACAATCAGGTAGATTTTGCCGCTTAGGTTATCCACTACGGCAAGCTCTTGCGAGAGCATCAGGAGGATGTCGGGCGTACCGAGCGGATCGGCTTTGGCCGTATGTTTCAGGCGGTGGGCAAAATGTTCGAAATTGTAGATGGTTTCATAACCGAAGTAGCCGACCAGGCCGCCGGTAAAGCGCGGCAGGCTTGGGATTTCGGGCGTTTTGAAGCGGTTGTGGAAGGCTTCGATAAAGGGCAGGGGATTGCCGTCGTGTTGTTCGACGATTTCGCCGTTTTGATACACATCGACATGTTTGCCGCTGGTTTTGAGATAGTGGCTGCAAGGCAGGCCGATGAAGGAATAGCGGCCGAAGCGTTCGCCACCGACAACGGATTCGAGCAGGTAGGTGAAAGGCTTGTTGGCTAGTTTGAGGTAGATTGAGAGCGGTGTATCCAAATCGGCAAGCAGCTCTTGAACGAGTGGAATGCGGTTGTAACCTTGTGCGGCTTGTGCTTGGTATTCTTGTTTGCTGATCATCTTGATAAGTCTTTCAGACGGCCTGTTTCAGGGTGTTAAATCGTGTGAAGAGTATAGCATTTTATTGGAATTGTTGACAGTCTGAGCGCCATGTCAGATATGGAAAACGCCGTCTGAAAAAGACGGCGTAAGGTATCAGGCAAGGGGATCGGAAATTTTGTTTTTCCGGCTCCGCTTCCACTTGAAGATATAAGCGGCAATAACGGGAATCAGGGCGATAATGGATTTGAATGTCCAGCCTGAATACCATGTGCCTTCGGGAACGTCGCTTGCAAGCCAAGTGAAGTAGGGCCACCAGCAGGCAACCAGGCTACCGAGAAACAGCGGCCAAATATGACGGCTTAAGTTGCGTTGCCACAAGAAGAAGCATGCAATCGCCCAAATAAAGGTCAATACGGTAATCAGGAGGATGGTGTAGGCATCTGAAATCAGGATGGCGGCGAAGTAGTAGCTGAGTGCGACCCATAATAGGGCAAGTACCAAAACAATAATTTCTTCCGGGCGTTTAAACATGATTTTTCTCTTTGTAAGACTGACAAGGCGACAATACTATACCCTAAACAAGAAGCGATGATAAGAGTCTTTCAGACGGCCTTGTAATTGGGTTTGCTATAATGTGTGCAATCTATTTTTTGGAAAGGACAAACCATGACGGCAAACTTTCAAGAAACGCTGAAGGCTTTGGGCAAACAGGCGAAAAAGGAAGCTGCGGAGCGGGAGGCGGAAGCGAAGGCTAAAAAGCAGGCGGAAGATGTGGATTTCAGCAAGTCGGTTGGCAAGGTTACGCCGTTGAAAAATGCCGGCAACTATTATGAACAGCTCCGCGATAAATCGCCTATCAAACCGCGACCTAAAGAAATGGCGACTTTGGAGCAGGAAGATTATTTTTATGTGGGCAGCGGCGGCTGGGATGAACCGCCGGCTTCGTTCAGTAAAAACGGACAGGGAAAAAATGATTTGATGCGTTTGCGAAACGGCCATTATCCTGTGGTAGCGGATGTGGATTTGCATGGCTATACGCAGGAAGAGGCGCAGCAGGTATTGAACGAGTTTATCGAGTTTACGAAAAAACGCGGCGTTTGCGGCGAGATTGTCCACGGCAGCGGCTTGGGTTCTTCAGGCTATAAACCGGTTCTGAAAAATATGACGCGCCGCTGGTTGATGCAGCATCCTGACGTATTGGCTTATGTCGAGCCTCGACAAGGCAATGATGGCGCAGTTAGAATCTTGTTGAAACGCCAACGCCGAGATGATGATTGGAAGCAGTAAAATAAAAAAGCAGTGTCAGTAAGATGACACTGCTTTTTTATGGTTGTCAGACTAAGAAGATTTCTTTTTGGAAACCGATTCGCAACCTTTTCCATTGGTCATTGTGGTTTTAGAATCTTTGGCAGAATTAATATCAGTACATTTGTAAGCATTGCCCAAGCTATCCATCCAAACGGAAAGAGTATAGCCTGTTTTTGTGGGAATGGCTTTCAAACGATAGGCACGAGTGTTGGCATCAATCATTTCGGCAGAGTATTGGTATTTGTCTGCCAAATCTTTATGGCCTTTATATGAGGAAATAAAGTCATCCAATTTCTTTTTAATCTCATCAGTTTTCCACTTTGGATTTTTAACCATCTGGTTTTTAAAAGCAGAATTGATGGCGACTAACTCGGCATGCGCTTGTGATTGGTAGCCGCGTTCAATGTAGCGGTTGTAAGAGGGAATGGCAATCACGCTCAGGATGGCTAAGATGGCGACGGCAATCATCATCTCAACCAGCGTAAAGCCTAGTTGTTGGGTAGAGGTGGTATTCATTATATTATTCGCTGGCAACGTAAGACTGAAGAACGACTTGGGTATTAGCATTCTTACCCCATGCTTTGGCAGTAACGCGGTAGGTAATTCGACCCTCAGTAGTTTTACCTAAATATTCGATAATGTAGCGGGGATTTTTTGCAATGCCGCTATTTTTACCTAGAGAGTATTCTTTACCGTTGGTATCGATGCAAAGATTTTGATTTTTATCACATTTTCTTTTCCAGGCATCTTCAGTAGCGGTTTCTTCGATGGCTTCGCTGTCAGATTTTACGTTAGGTGTGGCGCAAAAACCATCTTTACACTCTTTGGTAAAATTAGTCTTTTTCCCTTCAATATCAAAAATTTGATTTTCACCTTCACGCAATGCGGCTTCGGCCAAGGTGGTTGCCAGTTTGCGGTCAGCATCGTTGGTGCTGATACGCTGTTCAGTATTGTAGGACTGGGTGGCTGTGACCACGAGCAGGGCGATGACGATCATCATCATTAAGACGATAAACAAAGCATAGCCTTGTTGCCGGTCAGGTTTTATTAGAGTGATCGGTCGGCGCATACGTTTCCTCCACGGATGGTGGCATTAATATTGTAGATATCGACTTTATTGTCTTGTTCTTTCGATGGGTCGATACTGCCGTTATTCAGTACGATTTGGATTGAGGCAGGAGACTTGGCTTCAGCTGAGCTATCCAATGCGGTTTTGTAATCAAAGGATTCTGTATTTACTCCGCTGGCAGAGGCATTTTCAGAATGAGGACATTCTGCATAGATATAGTGGATATCCATAGCAGTGATGCCTTTAATCAGTAGCTGCGGATTACCCCATGAGCCATCATCTGATAATTGGAAACGGAATAAGCCACTCTCTTCACCAAGTTTACCGACGGCATAGGCAATCATTTCATGCTTCATGATGGCGATACTGCCGTTTTGATCAGAGTAGGTCATTTTCAAAGCCGTTTTTGCCGCATTCAAATCTTTAATTTCTGTTTGAGGTTTGGCAATACCGAAACAGCTGCTGACAATGGCAGTTTTTGCAGCAGGGTTTGCTTTGTCGATTCCATATTGAAACAGCAGGGCTTTGCCGGTTTGAGCAAAGCCTGCATAGCCTAATTTATTGATTTCTTTAATCGGTAACAGATTATTCACACCGGCTGTTTTCAATGTGTATTCATCTGAGCTTTTGTCTTCTGTTACTGCAGAGGCAGGAAAATTCGACATATTGAAGCAGCCGAAATTGCCTGCCATACGCGCATCGCGGACGATCATGTTGGCGGCGTTGCGCAAATCTTGTTGGATACCGATACGGGTGTTGGCAGATTTGTTCAATCCGCGTGCAGTAAAGTAGGTGGAGCTGACAGCCATTAAGACAATCATACTGAGCAGGCTGGCAACCAGAAATTCAAGGATGCTGAAACCGCGAATGGCGGTTTTATTGGGAATATGGTTGAGTAAGCGTTTATTGTTCATTATTAGTCTCTTACGCGTGATTGGTAGGTATAGACAACGTGATGCCCCGATGTGTTGAGATTTTTTGAAGTATTCTCTTCTTCGACATCTTGCAACCATAAAACTTTCACGATGGTCGTGTCGCCTTTGCCATCGCATTTTGCGTTAAACCCCTTTTCGTAAGTCGGCTCTGTACCGGAAGAATCTTTGCAGATGGTCGAGAAGACTTGGGCTTCGGGAAGGGCTTTGGCTAAATCGGCTTTAAATTGGGCAATTTGAGCTTGCGCAAGTTGCGCTTTCGTCATTTTGTCTTTAAATTCCGTAGCTTGCTTTGAGCCTTTCAGCTGTTCAGAGCTTGATGTGATGTAAGCATCGTAGGATTTTTTATAACGGGAGGTTTTGTCGCCTGCTGAATTGGTTTCTTCAGAGAGCGTCGGGTTAATGAGCATGCCTTCGATTAGATTTTGCGTAATTTGGGCGACTGTAGTCTGATTTTCAGACTCACGCACGTTGGATACGGTACGCAATTGAACAGCCAGAAGAGCCAGCACACCGATGGCAAGTACAAACATAGCAATTAAAACTTCAATCAGGGTCATGCCTGATTGAAGTTTTGGAGTAAAGTTTGTTGAGCTCGCTTTCAGACGGCCCTTAAATGATCTGAGATGAGTAGGATTAGTAATGTTCATAAGATACCGTTGTTATTATTTGGAAGTGTATTCGCATATTTTGCGCTCATCGTTTTTAGCACAGATTTCGACATGCCCATTGCCATTGATTAAAAGTACGGTAGCACGGGCTTTCTTGGTTTCAGCATCGGCGGCGGATTTATCCGTCAGGCTGATTTTGATGTGGCCGTCTGAAAATTGATAATTCTTGCCATCGGTTGAATGGCCAAATGTACCATTGGGCAGGAATCTCCACCAGACTTCTTTTGAAGCTGAGGTCGAGAGGGCGGAACGGCCATTACCGATAGGGATATAGTTGAAGCTATATTCCACTTTGTCGGTATCCCCATTAAGGATAATGGAGCGGACGGATAAATCGACTGTATCGTTTTTATAGTTGGAATCTCCGTTTTTATCGGCGTAGGCCAACATACCATTACCGGCATATTTGGAATCGCAACCATTATTGGGCGAGCCATCGGATTTGATTTTGACCGGGCAGATGTAAACGGGAAGATTGAGACGGACCGCCTCATTTCGCGCGAAACGCAGCAGATTGGCAATTTGCTCTGCTTGCGATGCCGCACGTCTGGAGGCAATCCATTGATTCATATTTGGAAATGCGATGACGGCCATTATTGCTGCAATAGTAATGACGATCAGCAACTCAATTAGGGTGAAGCCTTTTTGTGTCTGATACATGAGTGATTTTTGGGTAGTAATGTGTTGGGGTAACCGACGTTTTCTCTTTTTGCATTTGCCTGTGGCAATGCTTTTGCTTTTATTGGATTTATTCTAAACGATTTTGTAATGCGTGACTAATAAAATATGAAATTCGGTTAGTTTTTCAGATAACCTGTCTCAATCTTCCATCAACATGGATTCTGGAACATAGGCAGCATTATCAAATTTGGTAAATTGGCCCATCCAAGTGAGGAACACTTTCCCGACGGGACCGTTACGGTGTTTGCCGATAATACATTCCGCCAAGCCTTTTGCGGGTGATTCTGAGTTGTAGTATTCATCACGATACATGAACATAATTAAGTCGGCATCTTGTTCGATGGCGCCGGATTCACGTAAGTCGGACATCATCGGGCGTTTGTCGGTACGCTGTTCAACGGTACGGCTCAACTGCGACAGGGCAATGACGGGAACTTGCAACTCTTTAGCCAATGCTTTGAGGGAGCGGGAAATTTCGCCAAGCTCGGAAGCGCGGTTGTCAGAACGGCCGGAGCCTGACATTAATTGCAGGTAGTCGATGACGATCAAGCCCAGTTTGCCGTTGAACTGGCGCGCAAGGCGACGGGCGCGGGTGCGCAGTTCGAGCGCGGTCAAGCCCGGAGTTTCATCGATATACATGGGTGCATCGGAAAGTTTAACGACCGCTTCGTTCAGACGGCCCCAGTGTTCGTCTTGCAATCTGCCGGTTTTTAAAACGCTTTGATCCAAACGTCCGACTGAACCCAGCATACGCATAACCAGCTGCGCGCCGCCCATCTCCATCGAGAATACGGCGACAGGCAGCTTGCCCTCTACGGCAACGTGTTCGGCAATGTTGATCGAAAAGGCGGTTTTACCCATAGACGGACGGCCTGCGACGATGATCAAATCACCCGGTTGGAGGCCTGATGTTTTTTTGTCGAGGTCGATAAAACCAGTCGATATGCCGGTTACTTCGTCAGGATTGTCGCGCGAATAAAGCATATCGATGCGCTCGACCACTTCTTTCAGCAGGTCGGGCATCTCAAGGAAGCCTTGTTTGGATTTGGCGGTACTTTCGGCAATTTGGAATACTTTGTTTTCTGCCTCGTCCAAAAGTTGGCCTGCATCGCGCCCTTGCGGATTGTAGGCGCTGCGTGCAATTTCCGTGCCGACTTCGGCAAGCTGGCGCATGATGGAGCGTTCGCGCACGATTTCGGCGTAGCGGCGGATATTGGCTGCGGATGGCGTGTTTTGCGCCAGCGTAATCAGATAGTTGAATCCGCCTGCCGCTTCCAATTCTTCATTGCGTTCCAAACTTTCTTGAACGGTAATGACGTCGGCAGGGCGGCTTTCGTTAATCAGGTTGGCAATGGTACGAAAAATCAGGCGGTGTTCGTGGCGGTAGAAATCTTCGCCGGAAACTACATCGGCAATACGGTCCCAAGCCGAATTTTCCAGCATCAGGCCGCCCAAAACGGATTGCTCCGCTTCTGTGGAATGCGGCGGCAAGGATAATGCGCTGATTTCACGGTCTTCAGACGGTATGTCGGAATAATTGCTCATGACGGGCATCTCTGGCTGGAAAATTGTAATCCGCTATTATAACGCAGTGTAAGTTCAATTGGTTTGTTTAGGCTAAAGCAGGTAAAATAGTCATGTTGTCAATATGACGACGCACACTACCAAAATATAAATATCAACAATCAGGAGCACAAAAATGGAACATAAGCTGCCACAACTGCCTTATGAACTGGACGCATTGTCCCCACATCTGACCAAAGAAACTTTGGAGTTCCACTACGGCAAACACCATCAAACCTACATCACCAACTTGAACAATCAAATCAAAGGCACTGAGTTTGAAGAAATGCCTTTGGAAGAAATCGTGAAAAAATCTTCCGGTGGTATGTTCAACAACGCTGCCCAAACTTGGAACCACACTTTCTACTGGCTGGGCTTTACCCCTAAAGGCCAAGGCAAACCTGCCGGTGAATTGGCTGCGGCCATCGACTCCAAATGGGGCAGCTTCGAGAAATTCCAAGAAGCGTTCAATGCCTGCGCGGCCGGTACTTTCGGTTCCGGTTGGGCATGGTTGGTGAAAACGCCTGCCGGCGAATTGGATCTGGTTTCTACTTCCAATGCAGGTACTCCGCTGACTACTGAAAATACTCCGCTGTTGACTTGCGACGTATGGGAACACGCCTACTACATCGACTACCGCAACAGCCGTCCTAACTACCTGAAAGGTTTTTGGGAAATCGTTAACTGGGATGAAGTTGCCAAACGCTTTGCCGCATAAAACGATATGAATGAAAAGGCCGTCTGAAAGATTTTCAGACGGCCTTTTTGTTGATATTGGATGAGGAAAATGGTTTAGATGAATGTTTTTTCTGTCTGATGCGCAAAATTATCATGGAGCGGACAAAAAGGAAAATGGGAGATTAATGTTACAATATTGTTAACAATTTTTCGATTCCACATGATATGGAATCAGCGTTTGACATACATAAGATAAGAGGATTTTATGAAGTTTTTAGACCGTGAGGCGACCATTGCCCAACCCGGCTTTAATCGTTGGCTGGTACCGCCTGCCGCTTTGGCCGTGCATCTTGCCATCGGACAGATATACGCTTATTCCGTGTTTAATGCGCCTTTAACCAAGCTTATCGGTATCACTGAGTCGGCTGCCGGAGATTGGAAGCTGACCACGGTGGGCTGGATTTTCAGTATTGCCTTGGCGATGTTGGGCGCGTCTGCGGCCATGTTCGGTACATGGATGGAACGCGTTGGGCCGCGTAAGGCGATGTTTGTTGCCGCCTGCTGCTTTAGCTTGGGCTTTTTTGTGTCGGCAATCGGCGTCCATACGCACAATCTGTTTTTGCTTTATTTGGGCAACGGCGTGATTGGCGGGATTGGTTTGGGCTTGGGCTATATCGGGCCTGTATCGACATTGATGAAATGGTTTCCCGATAAACCGGGCATGGCGACAGGCTTGGCGATTATGGGTTTTGGCGGCGGCGCGATGTTGGCTTCGCCTTTGTCGGTATCGCTGATGAGTTTTTTCTCCAGTGAAACTTCGGTTGGCGTTGCGCAGACTTTTGTGGTTTTAGGGTTGTTTTATTTGGTGTTGATGATGTTCGGCGCGTTTACGATCCGTGTACCTGCCGATGGCTGGAAACCTAAAGGTTATGTTGCGCCGAAAAACAAAAGCAAATTGGTCAGCAGCAATCATGTCAATGTCTCACAAGCCATGAAAACGCCGCAATTCTGGCTCTTGTTTTGGGTGTTGTGCTTGAATGTGACGGCCGGTATTGGTGTGTTGGGACAGGCTTCCGTCATGATTCAGGAGCTGTTTTCCGAGGCATCTGTAGGAAAACAAGCGGCCATTGGTGCGGGCGCGGCGGCAGGTTTTGTGAGCCTGTTGAGCCTGTTTAATATGGGCGGCCGCTTTTTGTGGTCCAGTGTGTCCGATAAAATCGGCCGTAAAAATACTTATACCATTTTCTTCGTGCTCGGCTCGCTGTTGTATTTTGCCATTCCGTCTATTGGCGGGAGCGGTAACAAGGCTTTGTTTGTCATTGGTTTCTGCGTCATTATTTCCATGTATGGCGGTGGTTTTGCAGCGATTCCGGCGTATTTGAAGGATTTGTTCGGCACTTATCAAGTCGGTGCAATCCACGGCAGGATTTTGCTGGCATGGTCAACTGCGGCCGTTATTGGTCCGGTATTGGTCAACTATATCCGCCAAAGTCAAATTGAAAGCGGCGTTCCGGCTGCTGAAGCTTATAGTATTACCATGTACATCATGGCGGGTTTGTTGATTGTCGGTTTGCTGTGTAACTTGAGTGTCCGTTCGGTTCATGAAAAGCATCACGAGAAAGACATTAAAGTAGCGGCACATAGCCGCAATCCCGATGATGAAACCGCTGTATCCGATGCCTATCTGATTAGCAAAAAAGTATCAGCGGGCGGTATCGGCGTATGGTGGCGCTGGGCTTTGGTCTGCATTCCTTTGGGCTACGGCGTCATTATGGTTTTTGTGAAAGCCTTAAGTTTGTTTAATTGATTGTTGAAAATGAAAGGCCGTCTGAAAGTTTCAGACGGCCTTTTAAAATGTTAAACAATTAATCTTTCGATACGCTGATGGTATGTTTAATATGTTTTAAATTCGCAACGATGGTAAAAGTCATCATCACCAGTAAAGCCCATGAGCTCCATTTGCTGATGTGTACCGATGCCCACGCGCCGATTTGGTTGGGATAGCGCCAAACGCCGAATAAAGTTCCTAAATTTTCCGCCAGCCAAATGAAAAATCCAATCAGGACGAAAGCGAGCAGGAGCGGCATTTTGCGAGTGGTGTCATAGGGCGTGTATAAGACCGTTGTCCGGGCGTATAGGCCGAGAGCAAAGGCTGCGAGATACCAGCGATAGTCGCCGATATAGTGATGAGTGAAAAAATTGATATAAATCGCCAGCGCGCACAAAGTGCCTAACCAATATGGCGGATGGCTTTTGATTTTGAGGTCAAACAGCCGCCATGCTTGGATAATATAGCTGCCGACCGCGGCATACATAAAGCCCGCAAACAGCGGTACGCCGCCGATTTTGGTATATGCTTCTTCCGGATAGCTCCAGGATTGGATACCGCCTGATGTCTTGAACCACTCTAAAGCAAAGCCGACCAAGTGAAACAGCGTAATCGATTTTACTTCGTCCCAAGTTTCCAGCTTGAAATACAGCATGGCTGCTTGCACGGAGACGGCAAAAATCAGCAGCAGGTCATAGCGCGAAATTCCCAGCCAACCTGTTTTGGGAATAAGAAACATGGCAATGAAAAACAAGCCTGCAAATAAGCAGGCTCGTGCTTCTTTTAAACCAAAAAACCAAAATTCAACGATAAAGCGTCGCCAACCATGCAAATCCTTGCGTTTGGGATGCTCAGTCAGCCAAGTATCCAGTTTGCCCAGCATATTTTCAGACGGCCTCTTTATCTTGATAATGTTTTAGGCAGACTGAATTGGAATGACACGGTTTTGCTTACGTTTTGCGCCACCTTCACAATAGTTGGTTTTGACATAATCTTCAACGATCTGCAAAAACTCGGCAGCGATATTGTCGCCTTTGAGGGTCACTTTGCGTTCGCCGTCTACATAAACCGGCGCAACCGGAGTTTCGCCTGTACCTGGCAGGCTGATACCGATATCGGCAAGCTTGCTCTCGCCCGGGCCATTGACTACGCAACCCATTACGGCAACGTTCAATGATTCAACGCCTGGATACTCAGTGCGCCAAACAGTCATTTTTTGACGTAAATAGTTTTGTACGTCTTGCGCCAATTCTTGGAATACGGTACTGGTGGTACGGCCGCAACCCGGGCAGGCTGTAACCATTGGTGTGAAGGAACGCAAGCCCATGGTTTGCAGGATTTCCTGACCGACAATGACTTCCTGAGTGCGCGAACTGCCGGGCTCGGGGGTTAGGGAGATTCGAATGGTGTCGCCGATACCTTCTTGCAGCAATACAGCCAAGGCAGCGGTAGATGCCACAATACCTTTGCTGCCCATACCGGCCTCAGTCAGACCGAGATGGAGCGGATAGTGGCAACGGCTACCCAATTCGCGGTAAACCTGAATCAAGTCTTGTACGGCGCTGACCTTGCACGACAAAATGATTTTGTCTTCAGGCAAGCCCAAAGCTACGGCTTTTTCTGCCGACTCTAGCGCCGAAACAATCAAAGCCTCTTTCATGATTTCTTCAGGCGGCTTCGGTGTGGCAGAAGCTAGGTTGGCATCCATCATGCGCTTGGCAAGGCTTTGATCAAGCGAACCCCAGTTCACGCCGATGCGTACGGCTTTATTGTTTTCCGCCGCTGTACGAATCATAAAGGCAAATTTCTCATCGCCTTTTGCACCTTTGCCGACATTGCCCGGATTGATGCGGTATTTAGACAGGGCTTTGCCGCACTCGGGAAATTCAGCCAATAAGCGTTCGCCATTGAAATGGAAATCGCCGATCAGGGGCGTGGTATAACCCATATCGTCTAAGCGGCTACGGATTTCGGCGACTTTGGAAGCCGCTTCCGGAGTATTGACCGTGATGCGTACCATTTCCGAGCCGGCATCGCTCAACTCTTTGACTTGTCGGGCGGTTGCTTCTGCATCTGCGGTGTCGGTATTAGTCATAGATTGTACAACGACGGGCGCATCCGAACCAACGATGAGATGATCGATTTGTACTTGATGTGTCAGACGGCGTTTAGGTGTGGTCATTTTAGTTTTTTCCTGCAACAAAAGAGGCGGATTTTTCACCGGCAACACGGTGTTTTAAAGGTTCGATTGGCGTGCCGCCGTAATTGGCTTCCGAACCGGCTGCAATACCGATCCAAACATTATAAGGCGCGCCGCCTCTCAGACGATGTTCGCTTCCGGCCGGAACAATGCGGCTGAATACTACTTTTCCATCTTTGTCTGCAATAATCAGATTGCTTCGGTATTGGACTTTAATCCACAGTTCGTCTTTCTCGACTTTGACGGCAGGTTTTTCTTCTACAACGGCGGAAGCTGCTGAAGCTGCTTGTTCATTGGCTGCTTCAGGCTTATTGGTAATTTCTTTTTTGCCCTCTTCGGTCATTTCGCTAACGGCAACATTATCCGTTTTCAAAGCAGGCGTTTTCATCGTATCGGCAACATCTTTGCTGTTTTGAATATTTGCCTGTTCGTTTTCATAGCTGGATTTACTTTGCCAAAAGTAAACACCGCCTATTGCTAAAGCCAATGCGGCTGCACCCAATATCCATTTTGGGAAACCCTGTTTTTCAGCATCCTCGTAGCTTAAGCCGCTGTTGGTGCTGCGTGTTACTGCATATACATGGTCTTCAAGTTGCGGAGTAATCGAGTGTAAATGTTTGGTGATGGTTTGTTCATCGATTTTGAGGAATCGTGCATATGAACGAAGATAGCCTGAGACGAAGACCAGGCCCGGAAAATTTGAATATTCCCCTTTTTCCAAGGCATCAATTTGTTCGGCAGACAGTTTTAAACGTGAAGCAACATCTTCAATATCGATTTTGGCATCAGTTCTGTGCTTGCGTAATTCATCCCCCAGTGTTTTGGCGGCTTGTGTGTCGTAGTTGATTTTATCGTTATTTTCCATTTAGTGGCCTGTTGTAACAGTTTGTAGTTCGTCTGAATAAGGGAAGTTTGCCCTAAGTTGGGCTTCGTATTCGTATGCGGCGTGTTTATTACCCAAGGCGGTAGCCAAACGCCAGCCTAAAAGCAAATCGTCAGCCTGCAGGACATCGACTTTGCTTTGGTATTGGCGGAAATAATAGTCGGCATCGTTCAGATTGCCTGCCATCATTTTGGTTCGGGCAAGCTCTTTGAAAGCAGGGAAGAATTGTGGATTGGCTGCCAAAGACCTTTCTAAATAGGCTTGAGCCAAAGAGTATTGGCCTAACCTTGCGCTGCAAATGCCTTTATTCATATTGGCAATAAAGGGGCTCGGGTAGGTCGGGTCAGCCAGTGCTTTATCAAAATAAGCCATGGATTCGGCAGGTGCATTCATTTGATTGCATAAGAACCAACCGTAATTGTTGTTAACTTCCGCACTATCCGGTTTTAAAGACAATGCTTTAAGAAAGCTTTCCTGAGCTTTATCGCGGACCTTCAGATATTGATAAATTTCAGCACGTACCAACCAAGCAATATCGTTTTTTGAATTGAATTTAAGCGCCTCTTCGATACTTTCAGTAGCTTGGCGGTAGTTTTGGCCGCGCATATATTCCACAGCAAGCTGGGTTTTGATATTGGAAACCTGAATGGCACGTTCTTTGGGGCTTGGTCCGGAAGAGGATACGCAGGCAGAAAGAGTCAGTGCGGTAAGTAAAGCGAATCCGAACTTGATTTTCATAATTAACCTTATTGTTCGACCAAAATTTGTTGCCATTTTTGTTGGCGGCGTGTTTTATCTTGTACTTGTCCGGCCAATTGTCCGCAAGCGGCATCAATATCGTCGCCGCGGGTTTTGCGGACAGTAACGACAAAGCCGGCTTGTTGCAGAATGTCGCGGAAGATGCGGATATTCTCGTTGGTAGAACGTTCGTAGCCGGAATTTGGGAAAGGGTTGAACGGAATCAGATTGAATTTGCACGGTACGTCTTTAACCAATTCAATCAATTCGCGCGCGTGTTGGGCCTTGTCGTTGATGCCGTCGAGCATAACGTATTCAAAGGTAATAAAGTCGCGGGGGGCTTTGACCAGATAACGTTGACAGGCCGCCATTAATTCTTTCAACGGATATTTCTTATTCAGCGGAACGATTTGATCGCGCACTTCGTCGTTGGAGGCGTGTAAAGATACTGCTAAAGCAACAGGCATTGCATCGCGCAGTCTGTCCATTTGCGGAACCATGCCCGAAGTGGAAACGGTCACGCGGCGGCGGCTCAAGCCATAGCCGTGATCATCCAGCATAATGCTCAAAGCGGTAACAACATTATCAAAGTTTGCCAT
This sequence comes from Neisseria sp. P0022.S010, assembly GCF_051956635.1. Classification (NCBI taxonomy): domain Bacteria; kingdom Pseudomonadati; phylum Pseudomonadota; class Betaproteobacteria; order Neisseriales; family Neisseriaceae; genus Neisseria; species Neisseria sp. P0022.S010. Next base: position 40,337 of record NZ_JBQCXF010000010.1, read on the forward strand.
GGGTTCGCCCATACCCATCATCACCACGTTGGAGATAACGCGTTCATTTTTAGGGGTAACACCCATGGCTTTATTGGCCCACCAAAGCTGGCCGATAATTTCTGCGGCAGTCAGGTTGCGGTTGAAACCTTGTCGTCCAGTAGAACAGAAGGTGCATTCCAATGCGCAACCTACTTGGGAAGAGATGCACAAAGTACCGCGTTCGGCTTCGGGAATGAAGACGGTTTCTACACCGTTGCCCGTGCCGACATCCAGCAACCATTTGCGTGTGCCATCCGTAGATTCTTGTGCCATCATTAATTTAGGCACTTCGATTGTGGCTTGTTCATTCAGCTTGGCGCGCAATGATTTGGCCAAGTCAGTCATTTCTTCAAAGTTTTGTGCACCGGCTTGATGCATCCAACGCATGACTTGCTTGGCGCGGAAAGGTTTTTCACCCATTTCGGCAAAGTGTTGCGTCAGTCCGTTTAAATCGTAATTCAGTAGATTGGTTTTCATGTATTTTTATGTTTCTCAATAAAGCTTTTAAAGTAAAGAGGCTTATCGGTCAGCTTTGCTTTAAAAGCCTTTAGGGGGTTTCAGACGGCCTGTCATTTGCAGGGCATACAAAGCAGTTTTGCCGTCCGATATGGAATCGGACGGCCGTATAGCGGCTACAGGCTTTTTGCTTTTATCGTGGGCAGATTTCGCTTTGGCTGAAGAAGTAGGCAATTTCAATCGCAGCGTTTTCCACGCTGTCAGAACCGTGCACAGCATTGACGCTGACAGATTCTGCAAAGTCGGCGCGGATTGTGCCTGGAGCGGCATCAGTCGGATTGGTTGCGCCCATCAATTCACGATTTTTAGCAACGGCGTTTTCACCTTCCAATACTTGAATCATGACGGGATTGCGTGTCATGAATTTAACTAAGTCTTCGTAAAAAGGGCGGCCTTTATGTACGGCATAAAACTCTTTTGCTTCGCGTTCAGACAGCTGTTTCATTTTTGCCGCAATAATGCGCAGGCCGTTTTCTTCAAAGCGGCTATAAATCTTGCCGATGACGTTTTTTTCTACCGCATCGGGTTTGATGATGGAAATCGTACGTTCGATGGCCATGTTATGTCCTTGTTTTTATTGATAGGTAAGTTGTCGCAACCAAGAGGCGAGGGAAGTGTATTCTAGCAAATTTCGCCCCTTTTTGGGAAAGGCATTATTTGCTTAAAGTCAGGTGTGGTTGTTCCAAATAGACTTCAGATTGCATTTCGATCATACGGCTGGCTGTACGGGTAAATTCTTCGGCAAAATCGCCTTCGACATAAATATCGTTTACGCCAACTGCACTGGTGGCGCACAATTTCACACGGAAATCGTATAAAACGTCAATTAACCATGTCAGACGGCGTGCTTCTGCTTTTTCTTGCGGGGTCAGGCGTTCCAATCCTGATAGAAAAACCATCTCGTAATGTTCGGCCAAATAAAGATAGTCGGCTTGTGAGCGCGGACCGAAACACAATGCACGGAAATCAAACCAGATGGCGCGTTCCGACTGGGCTTTATGAGGAATTTCCCGTCCATGAATAATGCTGATTCCTGGATTCAATTCAGAGATTCCGCTCATTTCTTTAAATAAAGTAGCCAGTTTTTGCTCGTTTTCTTCATTATTGGGCACAAAGAAAATTTCGGCAGGGCGCAATGTGCGCAATCGGTAATCTTCTCCGCCATCTACATTTAAAACGGTCAGGTTAGATTCGATAAGGGCGATGGTTGGCAGAAAGCTGCTGCGGTTTTGGCCTTGAGGATAGAGTTCGGATGGGGCGTAGTTGGAAGTGGCCACCAAAACAACACCTTCGCTCAGCAGGTTTTCCAACAAACGGCCTAAAATCATTGCATCGGCAATGTCGCTGACGTGAAATTCATCAAAGCATAATACGCGTGTTTCTTTGGCAATTTCTGCTGCAACGGCTTTTAAAGGATTCGCTTCACTCTTTAAAGCTTTCAGCCGTTGATGAATTTCGGCCATAAAGGCATGGAAATGCACGCGGCGCTTACGGCGATAAGGGAGGCAGCCAAAAAAAGCGTCCATCAGGAAACTTTTACCGCGTCCTACGCCGCCATAAAAATAGAGTCCTTTAGGTACTTGAGGGGAACGCAGGCTGCGGCCGAGAAAACGGTTGCGTTTGCGTTTGAACATCATCAGCTCGGTCCACAAGCGATCCAAATATTCAATGGCTCGTGCTTGTGCTTCGTCACGGATGAAGTTGGGTTGTTCGGCGGCGGCCTGATACCAAGTCAATGGGCTGTGGTTTTCAAATGGCGGTGGCGTAAATAGTTGGTCTCTATTGCTCATGTATAACCTTTATTATGTTTTGCTGGCGATAGTCGAAACATCATCCGCAATAATTTGGACAGTAGTCGGAATGATGTTCTCATTATGGAATAGTCGGTCTATTATAAATGATTTCAGACGGCCTGCGTTTTTTGCAAAGGCTTTGTTGTCAATATAGTTGGAAAAGTGTGCGATTAAAGTGCAAGTAAAAAGGGCTGGCTTTAGTATTTTTTGAAAAAACAAAAAAACGCCGCATTTCTGCGGCGTTTTGCTACTAAGTATTAATGAGCACTTTCTTGCAATGCCAAGTCTACACGCTCACGCAACTCTTTACCCGGTTTGAAGTGGGGAACATGTTTTTCAGGCACTTCCACACGTTCGCCGGTTTTAGGGTTGCGCCCGATACGGGCAGGGCGGTGGTTCAAGTCGAAGCTGCCGAAGCCGCGGATTTCGATACGTTGTCCACGAGCCAGTGAGCGGGTCATGGTATCAACCAAGACTTTTACACTGTATTCGA
>NZ_JBQCXF010000011.1:0-41724 GCF_051956635.1 Neisseria sp. P0022.S010
TTGTGGCGCCATGGATCGTCCGCTACACCTACGACTTCACCGACTGGGACAATATGCAGATTCCGCCGTCCTTTTCTACCCATCACTATCTGGGTACGGATTTGCTCGGCCGCGATTTGCTGTCGCGCGCGGCAACCGGCGGACGTATTTCCTTGCTGGTCGGTGTGGCCGGCGCATTGGTGGCCGTTGTCATCGGTACGCTTTACGGCGCGATTGCCGGCTTTATCGGCGGTAAGCTCGATTCACTGATGATGCGCTTTTTGGAAATTTTGAACGCGTTTCCGTTTATGTTTTTCGTGATTCTGCTGACCACATTCTTCGGCCGCAACCTGCTTTTGATTTTTGCCGCCGTGGGTTTGGTGTCTTGGTTGGACGTGGCACGTATCGTGCGCGGCCAAACCTTGAGCTTGAAGCATAAAGAGTTTGTCGAAGCGGCGCGTGTGAGCGGCGTGGCAAAACGTAAAATCGTAACGCGCCACATTATTCCGAATGTTTTGGGCGTGGTGATGGTGTATGCCTCATTGTTGGTACCGGGCATGATTATGTTTGAATCCTTCTTGAGCTTCTTGGGCTTGGGTGTGCAAGAGCCGATGACCAGTTGGGGTTCGATGCTGCAAGAGGGCGCGATTTCGATGGAAGCCGCACCATGGCAGCTGCTCGTGCCGAGTTTCTTCTTGGTAACCACTTTGTTCTGTTTCAACTTTATCGGCGACGGCCTGCGCGATGCGCTTGACCCGAAAGACCGCTAAACCACAACCAAAAGGATAATCAAAATGACAAAACAGTTACTGGTTGTAGAAAATCTGGACATCAATTTCGAACTGCATGAGAAAACCGTGCACGCCGTGCGTAATGTCAGCTTTAAAGTGGCAGAGGGCGAAACATTGGCTTTGGTCGGCGAATCCGGTTCGGGCAAGTCGGTAACGTCCATGTCCATCATGCGTCTGTTGCCTGAAAAATTTGCCCGATACAGCAAAGATTCGCGCATTACGTTTGACGGCATTTCCATTTTGGACGCCGATGAGAAAACCCTGCGCGATTTGCGCGGCAACCGCATCAGCGTGATTTTCCAAGAGCCGATGACCTCGCTCAATCCGTTTATGCGTATCGGTACGCAGCTGATTGAAGCGGCGCGGGTACACAATAAAAAGCTCGGCAAAAAAGAAGCAGGGCAGAAGGCATTGGCATTGCTGCAACGGGTTGGCATCAAAGAAGCCGAACGCCGCATGAAGCAATATCCGCACGAGTTTTCCGGCGGTCAGCTGCAACGCATCATGATTGCCATGGCGCTCATTAACGAACCCGACCTGCTGATTGCCGACGAGCCGACCACTGCTTTGGATGTGACCATTCAAGCTGAGATTCTCGATTTGCTCCACGATTTGCAACAGCAAATGGGCATGGCGATTATTTTCATTACTCACGATTTGGGTTTGGCTGAACACTATTCCAAAACCGTCTGCGTCATGCGTAACGGCGAAATTGTCGAGCGCGGCAAAATCAAAGAAGTATTTGCCCATCCGAAACACGAATATACTGCCGAACTCATCAATGCCATTCCCAAAGGCATGAAAGAGCCTGAAGAAAACAACGCCGGTGTGTTAATCGATGCCGATAATGTCCATGTTTCTTTCGTATTGAAGCAAAACTTTTTCGGCAAACCGCTCAAAACTTTTGAAGCCGTTAAAGGCATCAGCCTCAAAATTAAAGAAGGCGAAACATTGGGCGTCGTCGGCGAGTCCGGTTCCGGCAAATCCACGCTGGGCAAAGCCGTCATGCAGATGCTGCCTTATACCGGCAATATTTCCTTTGAAGGCAAAGACCTGAAAAACTATACCGCCGAAGAAGCACGCCGTCTGAAATCGCAACGGCAAATTGTGTTCCAAGATCCGTTCGGTTCGCTTTCCCCACGTCTGACCGTTGGTGAAATTATCGGCGAAGGTTTGACGGTTCATCATCCTGAAATGACCAAAAAAGAACGTATCCAGCGCGTTTTGGAAGTCATGAAGGAAGTGTCCCTGCCGCTTGATGCGCTCAACCGTTATCCGCATGAGTTCTCCGGCGGCCAGCGTCAGCGTATCGCCATTGCACGCGCCGTTATCCTGCGCCCGAAATTCATCCTTTTGGACGAGCCGACCTCTGCACTTGACCGTTCCGTACAATCCAAAGTGGTCGAACTTTTGCGCGATTTGCAGAAGAAATACGGCCTGACTTATATGTTCATCAGTCATGACTTATCTGTCGTGCGCGCCGTCAGCGACAACGTGATTGTGATGAAGCAGGGCGAAATGGTTGAGTATGGCAGCGCGGATCAGATTTTCCACCATCCGCAAAACGACTACACCAAACGTTTGATTAACGCCGCATTTGATTTGTAGAAAAGGAAAAGGCCGTCTGAAAAGAAGTTTTCAGACGGCCTTTTAAAGCGGAGGCTTTTTTCATCTAATTAGCGCTATTGCCTATACCTTGGCGGCATCCAATGCCTGTGCCAAGTCGGCAAGCAAATCGTCGATATGCTCGATACCCACGCTCAGGCGTACCATGTCGGGGCTGACGCCTGCTGCGGCGAGTTCTGCATCGTCAAGCTGACGGTGAGTCGTTGTAGCAGGATGGGTAGCCAGCGATTTGGCATCGCCGATATTCACCAAACGCAGGAAGAGTTGCAGTGCGTCAATGAACTTCGCGCCGGCTTTACGACCGCCTTTAATGCCGAAACTCAGCAAACCGGAGGCTTTTCCGCCATAGTCGCGGTCGATTAAGTTTTTGTACGGGCTGTCAGGCAAGGCAGGATAGTTTACCCATTCGACCTGCGGGTGTTTCTTCAAGAATTCGGCTACTTTCAGGGCGTTTTCACAATGACGCTCCATGCGCAGGGCGAGGGTTTCCAAACCCTGCAGCAGTAAAAACGCGCTGTGCGGCGATAAGGCGGCACCGGTATTGCGAAGCGGGACGACCCGGGCACGGGCGATATAGGCCGCCGCGCCAAAATGTTCGCAGTAGTTTACGCCGTGGTAAGACGGATCAGGCTGATTGAAGGTTTTTTCAAAACGCGGATTGCCTGCCCATTGGAATTTGCCGCCGTCGATAATGGCACCGCCAATCGTTGTGCCGTGACCGCCGATGTATTTGGTCAGGGATTGGATAACGATGTCGGCGCCATGCTCGATGGGGCGGAACAATGTGGGCGTAGCGACTGTGTTGTCCACCATCAGTGGCAGCCCTTGAGCGTGCGCGGCTTGGGCGAATGCTGGAATATCAACGACATTGATGGCGGGATTGCCGATAGATTCGCAATACACCAGTTTGGTACGGCTGTCGGTATTGGCGGCGATTTCTTCGGGTTTGGCCGGATCGATAAAGCGTACTTCAATGCCTTGGCGCGGCAGGCTGTGGGCAAAGAAATTGTAAGTGCCGCCGTAGAGCGTTTTGGTTGCGATGATGTTGTCGCCTGCTTCAACCAAGGTTTGAACGGCATAGGTAATTGCAGCCATACCGCTGGCGACAGCCAATGCGGCGATACCGCCTTCCAAACGGGCAACGCGTTCTTCCAAAACGGCAGTGGTCGGATTCATGATACGGGTGTAGATATTGCCCGCTACATCAAGGTTGAACAAGTCTGCGCCGTGTTGCGTGTTGTCGAAAGTGTATGAAGTGGTTTGGTAAATGGGGACGGCAGCGGATTTGGTAGTCGGTTCGGATTGATAGCCTGCATGCAGGGCAATGGTTTCCCGTTTCATTTAAATATCCTTGTAGCGATTAAATAATGATAAATAGAGGCCAGCAGATTCGGATTTGAAGGGCAAACTTTCCATAACGGAAAAGTTCGGTATGCAGCAGCATACAGCCTTTCCTACAAGAAAGATTACCCTGAGCGACACGCAACTGACCCAAGAAGAACGATACCACATTCAAGACCTGTCCTGCCACCACACCATCATCGAATGACACCCCATCACAATACCGTTTACCGCGACCTTCTCCAAGATAAAAGCAACGGCGGTACTCTGTGGCAATATCTCGAAATATGCAGCAAACCCTATCGCAAACGATACGGCGGCACACAGACCTGAAGCAAAATGCACAATTGCGTCGGCATAGGAAAAGCCCAGCATGGTTGAGAGAAAATTCCGCATTGGTGATGGGTAGGCTGATGCCATTGACGGCAAAGATTAGAAAAGCGGAGACCTTCGCAAAAGTCCCCCAAGTCTCTAAATGTCTGGGTAGGACTTTAGGGATTTGGGGGAATTTTAAAGGTATTAGGCCGTCTGAAACTGAGTTATAGAAAGTTTCAGACGGCCTTTACGGGATTCTTTGGATTTGAAAATAAAAAAAGACTTGAATCATCAAGTCTCACATTTCATTTTTCATTAGATAAAAAAATATCAAGAATGGCGGAAGCGGTGAGATTCGAACTCACGGAGGGCTATCAACCCTCGACGGTTTTCAAGACCGTTGCATTAAACCGCTCTGCCACGCTTCCGTTCTTGAAGCCGTAATATTAATGGAACTTACGGCCTTTGCCAAGTGGTATTTTAGGGAAAATATCTAGTATTTTGTTTTTATTTGGATTGTTCTTCACGCATGAATATCCATTCGGCTTCGTTTGAAGCTGCTTCATTGAATGAATAGCCCTCGTAGTCGAAATTTTTGAGCATTTCAGGCTCGGTAATGCCGTGTTCTGCCGCGTAGCGTACCATCAAACCGCGCGCACGTTTGGCGTAGAAACTGATGATTTTGTATTTGCCGTTTTTCTCGTCTTTAAAAATCGGCGTAATCAGGCGTGCGTTGAGTTTTTTGGTGTTGACGGATTTGAAATATTCTTGTGAGGCGAGGTTGATTAAAACATCGCTGCCGGCCTGCTTCAGTGTTTGGTTGAGCAGGTCGGTAATTTTATCGCCCCAAAATTCGTAGAGGTTTTTGCCGCACGAGTTGGCAAAGGCTGTGCCCATTTCCAAGCGGTAGGGCTGCATCAAGTCGAGCGGGCGCAGTACGCCGTATAGGCCGGAGAGCAGGCGGACGTGTTGTTGCAGGTAGTCGATTTGCTCCGGTTTGAGCGTATCGGCGGCAATGCCTTCATAGACGTCGCCGTTGAACATAAATACGGCCTGCTTGGCGTTTTCAGGTGTAAACGGCGTGTGCCATGCGGCATTTCGTTCGGCGTTGAGCAGGGCGATTTTGTCGGAAACGTGCATCAGCTCGGCGATTTGATGAGGGGCAAGTTTGCGCAACTCCTGCATCAGGATTTCTGCTTCGGGCAGAAGGTCGGGCTGGGTAAAGCTGCTGACGGGGGAGGGGTCTTTTTCGTTGAGGTTTTTGGCTGGGGATAAGACAAAAAACATAATAATTTCGGCTTTGAAATGAATAATGTGTGGGATTGTAGGTTTAAAATCGAGGAAGAACAAGACGGGCTAAACGCATTAATTGAATGCTTTTATTGAAACGTATTTCTGTTGAAAGTAAAATTCGAAGCTTCCACCTGTTTCTGACATTTCTACTTGAGGAGAATATCATGTCTAAAACCATTATCCATACCGACAAAGCCCCTGCCGCAATTGGCGCATACAGCCAAGCAGTCCGCGCAGGCGATACGGTTTATATGAGCGGTCAGATTCCTTTGGATCCGGCCACAATGACTGTGGTCGGTAATGGCGACTTCCGTGCCGAAGCAGTGCAAGTATTTAAAAACCTGCAAGCCATAGCCGAAGCGGCCGGCGGTTCTTTAAACGATATCGTCAAACTCAATGCTTATTTGACCGATTTGGCCAACTTTGCCGTGTTCAATGAAGTGATGGCTGAATTTATCGAACAACCTTTCCCTGCGCGTGCGGCGGTTGGCGTGGCCAGCCTGCCTAAAGGCGTTCAGGTTGAAGCGGAAGCAGTATTGGTTTTAAACGCATAATTGATGTTTCAGACGGCCTGGGCTGGGCTTGAGGCCGTCTGAAAATAATAACAACGGAAAACAATAATAATGGCACATTACGCAATCGGAGACATTCAAGGCTGCTTTGACGAGCTGACTTTGCTGCTTGCCAAAATCGGCTTTAATCATGGTACGGACACCCTTTGGCTGGTCGGCGATATTGTCAATCGCGGTCCGAAGTCATTGGAAACCTTGAAATTTGCCAAAGAGTACGACAGCAGTGTGCAAATGGTTTTGGGCAATCATGATTTGCATCTTTTGGCCGTCGGTTGCGGTGAAGGAACGCTCAAGCGCAGCGATACGGTTGAGCCGATTTTGACCCATCCCGAGAGTCAATCCCTATTGGACTGGCTGCGTCATCAGCCGCTTTTGGTGCGCGGCAACAGGCATGTGATGGTGCATGCCGGTATTTTGCCGCAATGGTCGGTTGATAAGGCCGAAAGCCTTGCCCGTGAAGCCGAGGCTGAATTGCAAGGTAAAAAATACAGGAAATTTTTTGGCAAAATGTACGGCAACAAGCCGACTGCGTGGACGGATGATTTGACCGGCTACGAGCGCCTGCGGATGATTGTCAATGTCTTTACCCGTATGCGTGCGCTGACATACAAAGGCGAATTGGATTACGAATATAAATCCACTTTGAAAAAAATGCCGCTTTACCTGCGCCCTTGGTTTAAAGCGCCTGATAGGCAGAATTTGGATTATATTACCGTGTTCGGGCATTGGTCGTCGTTGGGCTACGTTAACACAGACCAAGTGATTGCTTTGGATACCGGCGCGTTGTGGGGCGGAGAGCTGACAGCGGTCAATTTGGATACCAACGAAGTGATACAGGTACCGTCGTTGGGCGGATTGGACTGGAAAACGGCATTAAAATAGTTTGGATAAGATAAAAGGCCGTCTGAAATGTTTCAGACGGCCTTTTTGTATTGGTTAATCCAAAGAAGGAAGGAGTTTTCCCGGATTCATAATGCCGTAAGGGTCAAGCTGATTTTTGATGGCATGCATCAGAGCAAGTTCGGCTTGTGTGCGCACTCGGGGCAGCCAATGTTTTTTGATGATGCCTACACCGTGTTCGGCTGCAATCGTACCGTGGCAGGCAAGGATGTTTTCATAAACAATGGTATTGACGGCATCTTCGTATTGGTAGGCTTCGTTGCTCAATACGTTGGGCAGGAATGTATTGTAATGCAGGCTACCGTCGCCTAAATGTCCGAAGCAGACAATTTGTATGCCGGGGAAACGGGTTTCCAAGGCAGGCGCGCATTGGCGGACAAAAGCGGCTACTTGGGCGATAGGGACGGCGATATCGTGTTTGATGCTGGTGCCGAGTTTGCGTTGGGAGGCGGAAATATTTTCACGCAAGGTCCATAAATCGGAGCGCTCTTGCTCGGATTGAGCCAAGATACTGTTTTCCCATCCGTTTTGATAGAGAAATTCGGCAAGTTTTTCATCCAAACCTGCGTCGGGAACGGAGTCGGCAAGTTCAATCAAAATATGCCATTCCGCATCGGCAGGCTTTTTGAGTTGGCTGAATTCCGAAGATAAATCAAGGGCAAAGCGGCTGATCAGCTCGAAACTGGTCAAGCGTTCGGCAAAATGGCCTTGCACAGCGGTCAAAAGCGAGACGGCGGATTCAATATCATCTAGGCCTACCCATGCGGTCGCTTTGGTTTTGGGCTGGGCAAAGAGTTTGAGTGTGGTGGCGGTAATGATGCCTAATGTTCCTTCACTGCCGATAAAAAGATGGCGCAAGTCATAGCCGGTCGTGTTTTTGTGTAGGGGCTGAAGGTGGGAAACCAGTTCGCCGTTGGGTAAAACAACTTCCAAACCCAATACCAAATCACGCATGCTGCCGTAACGCAAGACATTCAAACCGCCGGCATTACAGGCGATATTGCCACCGATTTGGCAAGAGCCCTCGCTGGCAAGGCTGAGCGGAAACAGTCGTCCGGCTTCGGCTGCCGCCTTTTGAGCATTTTGCAAAATCACACCGGCCTCAACCGTCATGCTGTTGTCGGCAAGGTTGATATCGCGGATGCGGTTTAGCTTGGAGAGGTTGAGCAGTACGCCTTCGGTGGTTACCGTCGCGCCGCATAATCCGGTATTGCCGCCTTGCGGGGTGACACGGATGCGGTTTTCAAAACAGAAACGCATGATTTTCTGCACGCTTTCGACAGAGTTCGGCTGTAAGACAATATCCGGAGAAGAAGTAAAACGGCGGCGTTGGTCGTTTAACAAGGCCGGAGTGGCTTCGATGATTTCAGAGGCAGAAAGAAACGTTGCAAAACGGTTGTGAAGGTGCATGGCAGTCAGGCGGAAAAGTCGGGAAGGGGAGTGAGAGGAATGTAAAAAAGCAGGATACGCAATGGTATCCTGCTTTTTTATATTCAAAAGAATATTATTTAGCAGCTTCAGAAGCGGCAGAAGCAGCGGCATCAGTAGCAGACGCAGCAGCTTCAGTAGCAGAAGCAGCAGCTTCGGTAGCGGCAGAAGCAGCGGCATCAGCAGTAGAAGCAGCGGCATCAGCAGTAGAAGCAGCAGCTTCAGTAGCAGAAGCAGCGGCTTCAGAAGCAGCAGAAGCGGCAGTTTCAGCAGCTTTATCAGCACCGCCACAAGCGGCCAAAGCTAAAGACAACAAAGCAGCAGCGAACAGAGATTTTTTCATTTTTAAGAACCTTTTTTAAATCGATTTAAACTAAAAATAGCCGTCAAACGGCCTATACAGTAGAAATTCATTGCTGAATTTTTCAATATTATGCCCCACGGGATAGGTCAATGCAACGTTGCGTAACCGTTTGCCGGCTAAAATCAATACGAAAATAGTGAAAATAATGTAAATCATATTGGCGCGCGAAAAATCATCTGAAAATATTCATTATTGATGAAGATTTTAAAAACATATTATATTCAATTGGTTGTGTAGTTTTATTTGTTATTGGTTTTAAGGGTTTGGAATGTTTTTGCTTTGGGGAAGTTTTTTGTAATTTAATCACTTTGTGTTGTGAAAAAGCAACTTATGCGTATTGAAATCATTTGATTTTGCTTTTTTATATAGGCTTTTATCTTTTTGTCGCATTTGAACGGGGTATTTATTAAAGCAAGCCGATTGTTTGGTTGAGGCTGTGATAGAATAACCGTAGCGTAACTTTTAAATATTGATTAAGGACGGCATGATGTCTATTGTTAAAAATTCCGTAGTTTCCCTGCATTATGAAATGTACGATGCCAACAACCAACTGTTGGACAAAACCGAAGAGCCGATTGCTTACCTGCATGGCGGTTATGACGGTATTTTCCCTTTGGTGGAAGAAGCGTTGCACGGCAAAAATGTAGGCGATACCGTCGAAGTGGCTTTGTCGCCCGATGATGCTTTCGGCGAACAAGATCCTGAGTTGGTGCGCATTGAAGATGTCAGCGTGTTCCCTGTTGAAGTCGAAGTCGGCATGATGTTTGAAGCTGATGATCCGGAAACCGGCGATGTATTGATTTATCGTGTAACCGATGTTGCCGACGGCAAAGCCGTGGTGGACGGCAACCATCCTTTGGCCGGTATGAAAGTATTGTTCAAAGCGACTGTTGAGGGCGTGCGCGATGCGACCGAGGAAGAAATTGCCCACGGTCACGTACACGGTCCGCACGGTCATCATCACCACTAATCAGGCTTAAAGCATGATAAAGGCCGTCTGAAAAGGAATGAAATCCTCCTTTTCAGACGGCCTTTAAGTTTTTACAAGACAGATAAATAGGAAATTTTGGCTCAGGTCAAATCAAGCGGGGAAATATGGGGTTTGTTTGAGACTACAATGAATTACATATCACGGTGCGGCAGAATCTGTATTAAGATTCAGATATTGGTAAAACAGGCAGAATGCAATGAGTGAAACATTGGAGCAGCAGGCGGTACAGGCCGGTATTGATTTAGGCTATCACGACATCAACGGGACATATCATGCGACAAAACCTGAAGTTTTGGAATCGATCGTTGCTGTTTTGAACAAAAGCAAACCGGATTCAGACGGCCTTTATCTGAATACGATGGTTGCGCATGAAAACGGCGAAGAATCTTTACAGATGCCGTCTGAATTTCATGGTGCGGAAGCGGTCGTATTGAGTGATGAGGCGGATGAGTGCCAGAACTTGACTTTATATCCGGGCGACAACGATACGCTTTGGATTAAGCTGCCCCAACTGGCTTGCGGTTATTACACTTTGTCGGCTGAGACTAGCAGCAAATGTTGCCTTATACGCCTGATTGTTGCGCCTGAATCGGTTTACCAACCCAAATTACTTGCCAATGGCGGTCGGATGAATGGTTTGACCATGCATTTGTACAGTCTGCGTTCCGAGCGTAACTGGGGCATAGGCGACTTTACCGATTTGCTGAATCTGATGAAATATGCGGCTGAGAAAAAGCTGGATTTTGTCGGTATCAATCCTTTGCACGCTTTGTTTACTAGCAAGCCTGCCTTTGCCAGCCCGTATAGCCCTTCTTCGCGCGAATGGCTCAATCCGATTTATTTGGATATTGAGAAAGTGGGCGCGTTTACTTATAACGAGCAACTGAAAAACTGGCTGGCACAACCGAAAATCCGTCAGCGCATTGCCGCTTTGCGTGTTACGGAAACGGTGACTTATACGGCAGTTTGGGCATGCAAGCGTGATGCGCTGCAGATGGCGTTTAACGCGTTTGAACAAGATACTTGCGAAGCTGCGGCAAATGAACGCGCTGCATTTGAAGCGTTTGTATTAGAAAAAGGCAAGGCTTTGCAGGGCTTCGGTTTGTTTGAGGCTTTAGACCAGTATTACAGCCGTCCCGGACAAGTGGGTTGGCAGTCATGGCCGTCTGAATTTCATCAACCTGATGGCGAAGCAGTAGAAAAATTCGCGCGCAGTCATGAGCGTGAAATCCGTTTTTATATGTGGCTGCAATGGCTTTGCGCGGAGCAATTGCGCGAAGTCAACCAAGCCGCTGCCGAATACGGTGTCAAACTTGGCATTTACGGCGATTTGGCAGTCGGCGTGGCGCGCGGCAGTGCGGACACTTGGTTAAACCGTCAAGATTATTGTATGGACGTATCGGTCGGTGCGCCGCCCGATCCTTTGGGGCCGACCGGGCAGAATTGGAATTTGCCGCCGCTTAATCCGTCGATGTTGAAGCATACGGGCTATGAAAAGTTTGCTCATCTGTTGCGCGAAAACATGCGTCTGTATGGCGTGTTGCGGATTGACCATGTGATGGCATTGTGTCGTTTGTGGTGGGTTTTAAATGATAAAACAGCAGATTTCGGCGCATATGTACATTACGATGCCGAAGTGACTTTTGCCATTTTGGCATTGGAAAGTCAGCGCAACCGTTGCGTCATTATCGGCGAGGACTTGGGGACGGTACCCGATCAAGCACGTTATCTGCTCAACCGCTATCAAGTGTTCTCCTACAAGGTCATGTATTTCAGCAAGGGCTGGAACGGTTTTCAGTTACCTGAAGAATACCCCGAACAGGCGATTACGGTCATCAGTACCCACGATGTTGCGCCACTGGCAGGGTATTGGATAGGCAAAGATTTGGATACGATGTTCAAACTCGGAACTTTGCCTGAAGCAGCCGCTTTTCAGACGGCCTTGGATGAGCGCGAACACGATAAAGCCGATTTGCTGGATAAATTGAAAGAAACTGGCTGTCTGGGTGCAGACGTACAAATGCCGGCAAAAGCCGATGAAACCTTGCTGGCGGCTTTGCACAAATACGGCGCATTGAGCCGCAGCAAGCTTTACGCCGTACAACTGGAAAACCTGCTGGGTGTCATTGACAATCTGAATGTCCCGGGTGTAACCGAAGGCTATCCGAACTGGGCGCAAAAAATGCCGGTTTCTTTGGAAGATTTCCTACAACACCGCCTCATGGGCGGCCAACTTGCCATTATTGACGAGGTACGCATGAAAACAAACAGCCAAATCAAGACTTATCATGAACTTGACCAAATCGAGCGCGATACGGTCGAAAGCCTGTTTCTTGCCACCCACAGCGATGTGTTCGCTTATCTGGGACGACACCGCCTTGCAGAGGGCGATGAAGTAGTACGCGTTTTGATTCCCGGCGCAGTAAGCGTGGATATCGTGAACCGCCGCAGCGGCGAACTCATCGTGCCGTCTGAAAAAATTGATGAACGCGGTTTCTTTGTGGCCGTCTTGCCCGATGATGCGCCCGATTACGCTTTGCGTATCCGTTACACCGAAGACACCGAGCCAGTGATTGAAGAAGACCCTTATCATTTCAGCTCTG
Source organism: Neisseria sp. P0022.S010 (assembly GCF_051956635.1). Classification (NCBI taxonomy): domain Bacteria; kingdom Pseudomonadati; phylum Pseudomonadota; class Betaproteobacteria; order Neisseriales; family Neisseriaceae; genus Neisseria; species Neisseria sp. P0022.S010. Next base: position 12,204 of record NZ_JBQCXF010000011.1, read on the forward strand.
CTTTGCAAGACATGGATTCCTGGCTGTTGGCCGAAGGCAAACACCTGCGTCCTTATGAGACTTTAGGCGCGCATTTTGCCGAGTTGGACGGCGTGAAGGGCGTACGCTTTGCCGTCTGGGCGCCCAATGCGCAACGCGTTTCCGTTATCGGCGAGTTCAATAACTGGGACGGCCGCCGCCATGTGATGCGCTTCCACCGCGACAACGGCATTTGGGACATCTTTATTCCGGCTGTCAAACTCAACGCCCTCTACAAATTTGAAATCCGCGATGCCAACGGCAATGTGCGCGAAAAAGCCGACCCGTATGCTTTCGGTGCGGAACTGCGCCCGACCACGGCATCTATCGTGCGCGGTTTGCCTGACGAAGTGGAAGAACCGGCTTTCCGTGCCCGCGCCAATGCCATTGATGCGCCGATCAGCATTTATGAAGTGCATTTGGGTTCATGGAAGCGCAATCCGGAAAACAATTTCTGGCTGACTTACGAACAGCTCGCCAAAGAATTGGTGGCATACGTCAAAGACATGGGTTTTACCCATATCGAGTTCCTGCCTGTTTCCGAATATCCGTTTGACGGATCGTGGGGCTATCAGGCAACCGGTTTGTATGCGCCAACCAGTCGTTTCGGTTCGCCGGAAGAATTACGCGCATTGATTAAAGCCGCGCACGACGAAGGCATCAGCGTTATCCTCGACTGGGTGGTCGGACACTTTCCGACCGATGATCACGGCCTGGCCAAGTTTGACGGCACCGCGCTGTATGAACATGCCGATCCGCGCGAAGGCTACCATCAAGACTGGAACACCCTGATTTACAACTTCGGCAGAAACGAAGTGAAAAACTTCCTGCAAGGCAATGCCCTGTATTGGATAGAACGTTTCGGCTTCGACGGTATCCGCGTTGACGCCGTCGCCTCCATGATTTACCGCAACTACTCGCGCAAAGACGGCGAGTGGATTCCGAACCAATACGGCGGCCATGAAAACCTTGAAGCCATCGCTTTCCTGCGCGATACCAACACCATGTTGAAAGAAGAAGTTCCGGCTGCGACCGAAATTGCCGAAGAATCTACTTCATTTGCCAATGTAACCCGCCAAGAAGGTTTGAACTTCAGCTTCAAATGGAATATGGGCTGGATGAACGATACCTTGCGCTACATGATGGAAGACCCCATCAACCGTAAATACCACCACAACAAAATGACCTTCGGCATGATGTACCAGTACAGCGAAAACTTCGTCCTGCCGCTTTCACACGATGAAGTCGTACACGGCAAACGCTCGCTGCTTGGACGGATGCCCGGCGACTGCTGGCAGCAATTTGCCAACCTGCGCGCCTACTACGGCTTTATGTACGGTTTCCCCGGCAAAAAACTCTTGTTTATGGGCAGCGAGTTTGCGCAAGGCCGCGAGTGGAACTACAACGAAGGGCTGGATTGGTTCCTGCTGGAGCAAGAGGGCGGCTGGCACAAAGGCGTACAAGACTTCGTACGCGAATTGAACCATGTCTATAAAGACACCGCGCCGCTTTACCAGCTTGACCAATGGCCGGAAGGCTTTGAATGGCTGGTCGCTGACGACGGCAATAATTCCGTTTTTGTCTTCGAACGCCGCGACCGCGAAGGCAACCGCGTTATCGTCATCAGCAACTTCACGCCTGTAGTGCGTGAAGGTTACCGCTTCGGTGTGAATTCTGCCGGCGAATACCGCGAAATCCTCAATTCAGACGACCTGCATTACAAAGGCAGCGGCGTTTCTGCCGGCGCAACGGTGGAGACAGAAGAAGTTTGGTCGCATGGCAAACCAAATTCCCTGTCTGTGACCGTACCGCCGTTGGCAACTGTTTACCTGTATCAGGCGGCAGTCAAAGAAGAAGCGTAAATCAACTTTGAGGGTGGGCATCCTGCCTGCCCAATCAGCTGAAAATTAAAGATAGTGACATCAATATGACTCAAGGCCGTCTGAAAGATTTTCAGACGGCCTTATATTGGACACGAAACCAAATACATACCAAGGAATCATTCTATGTCTGCCAAATCATGGCATATCGAGGAAGGCAAGCCTTATCCCATGGGCGCGATCCTGACAAGCAAGGGCGCGAATTTCACCTTGTTTTCCATCAATGCCGAAAAGGTCGAATTGTGTCTGTTTGATAAGGATAAAGAAACCCGTTTGGAGATGCCTTCGCGGCGTGGTTCGGTATTTTACGGATTTGTTCCGGATGTTAAGGCAGGGCAGCGATACGGTTTCCGCGTGTATGGACGTGAAAACGCAGAATACGGCTCATGTTTCAATCCCAACAAATTGCTGATTGACCCGTATTCCAAAAAAATTGACGGCAAACCAAGCTACCGTAACACCGAAGAAATGGCATGGTTCAGGCCGGAAGATGAACGCGACAATGCCGCCGTTGCGCCAAAAAGCGTCGTGGTCGGACGCAGCCGATTTAATTGGGCCAAAGATTGCCGTCCGGAAATACCGTGGGGCAAAACCGTTATTTATGAAGCCCATGTCAAAGGGTTGACCAAGCAATTCCCTGATTTGAAGTATGCAGGCACTTATAAAGCCTTGTGCGATAAACGGGTTTTGGTCTATTTGCAAGAATTGGGGGTAACGACGGTCGAGCTGCTGCCGATTCATTTTCATCTGGATGAATACCATCTTCAGCAGATGAGCTTGAGTAATTATTGGGGCTACAACACTTATTCCCATTTTGCCGTCGAGCCGTCTTATGCCGACAATCCCGAACGTGCGGCGGCGGAGTTTAAACAAGCGGTCAAAGCCCTGCATCAGGCAGGTTTGGAAGTGATTTTGGATGTCGTGTACAACCACACGGCCGAGCAGGATGACAAAGGCCCGATGCTGTGTCAGCGCGGTATCGATAACACCTTATGGTATTGGCACACCCCTTACGGCAATTATGAAAACTGGTCGGGTTGCGGCAATACGCTCAATATTGTCCGGCGCGATGTTACCCGTTGGGCGGCAGACAGCCTGCGCTATTGGGCGGAAGAGTTTCATGTCGACGGCTTTCGTTTCGATTTGGGAACCGTATTGGGACGCGAGCCCGATTTCCAATCGTACGGCCGTTTTTTCCAAGTCCTGTATCAAGATCCGGTTTTGGCCGGTTTGAAGCTGATTGTCGAAGCATGGGACATCGGTGAGGGCGGCTATCACTTGGGCAATTTCCCGCAACCTTTTGCCGAATGGAACGGCCGTTTCCGTGATGACATGCGCGCGTTTTGGTCATGGGAAAGCGGCAATTTGGGCGCATTTGCCGAACGCTTGGCCGGGTCGTCCGATATTTTCAACCACAGCGGCCGCCACCCGTCCGCTAGCATCAACTTCATCACTGCACACGACGGCTTCACTCTGCGTGATTTGGTCAGCTACAACGAAAAACACAACGAAGCCAACGGCGAAAACAACCGCGACGGGCATAATGAAAACATCAGCTACAACCACGGCGTAGAAGGCGAAACCGATGATGAAGAGGTGTTGCTCAACCGCGAATACACCTCCAAAGCGCTGCTTGCCTCCTTGTTTTTATCCAACGGTACGCCCATGCTTTTGGCGGGCGATGAGTTCGGCAACAGTCAGCAAGGCAACAACAACAGCTACTGCCAAGATAATCCGATTACATGGTTGGATTGGCAAAATGAGCCTCATGAGTTGCAAAATTACACTCAAGCGCTGATACGCGTACGCAGCCGAATCAAGCTGCTGACAGATGATTGCTGGTGGGAAAAAGAGCGTGTGCAATGGCTCAATGCCGATAGCAGCCCGATGACCGAATATTGTTGGCACAACAGGGGCAGCAAGGCGATTCAGGTTGTTTTGGACGACGAGTGGCTGCTGTTGGTCAATGCCAAACGTAGTCGTCAGTTATTTAACCTGCCTCAAGGCAATTGGGAAATTTCTTGCGTACCATCTGAGAAATTTAATTACGAAGAGGCTGGAAAATGTGTTGTCGAACACATGGGGATTTGGATTTTACATAAAACGAATTAAAGAAAAACCAAGCCGTTATATTGTTAACCCTTTGATATTTTGTCTGTATCCGTTGGGCCGAAGCTTGCATGGCATAAATGGAAATGTCGATGAGATGATGAGTGGTTTAATTTGTAATTAAATGTTTTATAAAGAAAAAATAATACGGAGTTGAATCTTTCAGTTATAATCCGTATCAAACCTGAAACAAACCTACCTATAAATTTTTCAGACGGCATTTATACTTCTTCAGGCCGTCTGAAAACTGAATAACGTTGTTTCTATAAACCATCAGGCGCGTTGTCCAAGTGCCTCAAATGAAAGAAAGGCTTCCATGGCTAAGCAAAAACTCCCCATCTCCGGCTACGATTACGTTATGCCCAAACCGGATGCAGAAACCATCCGCAAGTCCATTGTTTACAAGTTGATTTTCATCTTGGGCGTCGATCCTAAAGAAGCAACTTCACACCAATGGCTCAACGCCGCCATGTTGGCCGCACGCGACCTGATTGCCGAGGATTTCCTCAAAACACGCCGTGCCCACATCGACAACAGCAAACGCATGGTTTATTACCTGTCTATGGAATTCCTGCTCGGCCGTGCGTTTGTCAATGCGCTGATTAACGAAGGCGTTTATGCCGAGTTTGAAGAAGCCTTCAAGCAACTGGGCAAAGAATTTGCCGATGTCTGCGAACAAGAAGAAGATCCGGGTTTGGGTAACGGCGGTTTGGGCCGTCTGGCCGCCTGCTTCCTCGACTCATTGGCAACCCTGCGCATTCCTGCCATGGGCTACGGCATCCGTTACCAATACGGTATGTTCAAACAAGAAATCGTGGACGGCCAACAAGTCGAAAAACCTGATTTGTGGCTCGACCAAGATTTGGCATGGCAATTTGCCCGTCCGAACAAACAATATTCCGTCCGTTTCGGCGGCCAAGTATTGAACTTGGGCAACAAAAAAGAATGGCAGCCGAGCGAAGAAATCTCAGCTTGGGCATACGATGAAATTATTCCGGGCTATGGCGGCGAATGTGCCAACCCATTGCGCTTGTGGACTGCGCACGCAGGCAACCTGTTCGACCTTGCCGACTTCAACCGAGGTGACTATGCCTCTGCCGTTCGCGCACAAAACAGCGACGAAAACATCTCGCGCGTCCTCTATCCGAACGACTCTACCGATTCCGGCCGCGAATTGCGCCTGAAGCAAGAATACTTCTTGGTTTCCGCGTCCGTTCAAGATATTGTTGCACGCCACAAATGCCGTTTCCCAAGCATCCGTACGCTGGCGGACGAAGTTGCCATCCACTTGAACGACACCCACCCGGTACTCGCCATTCCAGAATTGATGCGCATCCTGATTGACGAAGAAGGCATTGAATGGACTGAAGCATGGAATATGTGCTGTAAGATTTTCTCTTACACCAACCACACATTGATGAGCGAAGCCTTGGAAACTTGGCAGGTTGACCTGATGGGCCGTCTGCTGCCGCGCCACTTGGACATCATCTTTGAAATCAACGCCTACTTCCTCAATGCCTTACGCGCCATCGGCAACTTCGACGACGACTTTGTCCGCCGCGTATCCATCATTGACGAAACCCACGGCCGTCGCGTCCGCATGGCATGGCTTGCCGTGATCGGTTCGCACAAAGTCAACGGCGTGGCCAAAATCCACTCCGATTTGATGACCACATCCATCTTCGCCGACTTTGCCAAAATATTCCCAGAACGCTTTACCAACGTAACCAACGGCGTCACCCCGCGCCGCTGGATCAACATCGCCAACCCGGGCCTGACCAAATTCTTGGACAAACATCTGGGCGACGAAGACTGGCGCCTGCATTTGGACAACCTGACCAAGCTCAACGACAAAGTGGACGATGCCTCCGTACAGGCAGAATTCGGCGCAGTGAAAAAAGCCGCCAAAGAGCGCCTTGCCAAATACATTGAAACCGAACTGGGCATCAAGGTTAATACCGATGCACTTTTCGACATCCAAATCAAACGTATCCACGAGTACAAACGTCAAGCGTTGAACGTGATGCACATCGTCGACCGCTACAACAAAATCCTGGAAAACCCGGATTTCGATTGGCAGCCGCGCGTGTTCATCTTTGCCGGTAAAGCCGCATCCGCTTATTACATGGCGAAGAAAATCATCCGACTGATTAACGACGTTGCCAAAGTCATCAACAACGACACCCGTATCCGCGACCTGATTAAAGTTGTGTTCATCCCGAACTACAGCGTCAGCCTCGCCCAAATCATCATCCCGGCCGCCGATTTGCACGAACAAATCTCACTGGCGGGTACAGAAGCCTCCGGCACCAGCAACATGAAATTCGCCCTCAACGGCGCGCTCTGCATGGGTACGCTGGACGGCGCGAACGTCGAAATTTTGGAAAAAGTCGGCGCGGACAACTGCTTTATCTTCGGTAACACCGTCGAGCAAGTCGAAGAAATCCGCCGCAACGGTTACGACCCGTTGAGCTATATCGAACGAGACAGCGACCTGCGCCGCGTCGTCAACCAAATCAGCCAAGGCACTTTCTCTCCGGAAGAGCCAAACCGCTACAACGACGTGTTGCAACCATACGGCGACTTCTATCAACTGATGGCCGATTTCCGCAGCTACATCGACGCGCAATACAAAGCGGACGAACACTACCGCAACGTATCCGCATGGCGCAAATCAGCCTTGATCAACATCGCCAACATGGGCTTCTTCTCATCCGACCGCTCTATCGCCGACTACTGCCGCGATATTTGGTACATCAAACCATTGAGCGAAAAAGAATTGCCCAGCAGAAATTAAGCGTTAAGCAGATAGCGAAAGCCGATACATCGGAAAGGTGTATCGGCTTTTTTTCAGACGGCATGAGATAGAAACGAGTAAAACAGTATGGTTATATTTATTACTGTTTTAGCGTATTTCTAAATGACTCAATTTAAAATCGGTATTTAAAATTTAGTAGCCATTCATTCTGACGGTATCGGTAATGTACTGTATTGCTATGGGAGATTGAGCGTCTGAAACGAAATTCAGGATACACACCTTTAAGGTTCCACTGAGGAAAGCCTGCAGCGGCTATCATGATGTATTGATTGTCGCGCCGCCGTCTGTTGTCGCTGACAAAACTTGCTGCGTCATAAAGACTGCGGCGGTGAAGCAGGATGGTGTTGAGGTAAGTACCGCTTGAAAAAAAACTATACACTCCCAGCCGTGTCGTATATTCCTTGCTGGAAGAAGATTTTTCGGGATAGGCTTTGCGTGTTGCATCAAAGTTGGCGAACAGGCCGCTTTGGGGTGTGAAAGAAAATTCTGCCCCTACGCCTAGTTCGTATTGCTTATAGTCGGCAAAATAATCTTTGTTTTGTCCGCCGTATCCGGTCTTTTTTGCTCCGGCATGTGAGTTAATGCGCCAGCGAGGGGAGAGTGTGCGTGACCAGTTGACATCCGCACCCCATGCGCGGTAGTGGGTGTGGCGGTTGCGGAAGTCGTATTCGAAATAGGGCAGCAGGGAAAAGGAGGAGCGTGCGTCGGCATAGGCATATCCCGCATACAGCGAACCATTGTGATAGCCGTAATCCGGCATGGCCGCCGAATCTTTGTCTTTTTCCGTGTAGCGGTTGCCGTACAGGACACCGCGCACCTGTACACCGTGATGCCCTTTGAGCGGGACGGTTCTTTCGGCGGTTGCGCTATAGGATGAGAAGGTCGAATCCGTTGGCGCAGGCAGGGTGCGCTCCATCAGGCATATGCCCGCGATTTCCCACACGCATTGGCTGATGCCGTTGCCTTGGTTTACATTGCTATTGTAGCCGTAGCCGAGGCTGATTTGGCCGTGCCAGCGGCGGCGTTTGCCCAGTTCGGATAGGTAGTGTTCCACGATGGGGCGGGTTTCAGCAGGAATATCTGTTTTCAGAACTTTTTCAAATGCGGCGGCGGACTCTTTGTTTTGGTTGTCTTCGGCATAAAACCGCCCCGCTTCGAGCAGCAGGCGTGGGTTGTCGGGTTCGGCTTCCAAGGCCGTCTGAAAACTGTTCCCCGCCGCGCGAGAATCTCCTTCGGCCCGTTTTTGCAGCGCATCGGCCAAATGAATCAGCGCGGGTTTGTGCTGCGGCAGTTTGGCATAGCGGGCGGCAAACTGTCGCACCTTGTGCCACTGCCGCGCGTTGAGGGCGTGGTAAATCGCACTTTCCAGTTCTTCCGCCGTATCGCCGACTTGGTAGACTGTACCGTCTATCATGATGTAGCTGTCGTTTTCTCCCACTTCCCCGTGTGCCTGTTCCGTGTCCAGCCAGTCACTTTCTCGATATTGCTGCGTTTGGCGGCTGCTCTCATCCAGCAGGCGGCGGCGTTCATCTGCGGCATCGTTGGACGGAGCGGCAAGGCAGACCGTACAGAGCGGTAGAAAAAGCAGGCAGAAGTGGTATTTCATGGGATGGGGTCCTTTGGGCGGAGAGGCTGTCTGAAAGAAGTAAAAACAGAAATTCCGCAAGGCAATGCAGGTTTGCACGGCACTTCGAAAACAGGTCAGCCGCAGTATATTTATGCCTACTGCGGCTGCGGTTAAAAAACGGCGGTTTTCCTGATTGCGGGAATGGACGGCCAAACGCCGAAAACACCGGCATTCCCTAATCGCATAAGCAGGCAAGGTTATTTTTTCGCGCCGCCGAAGGCTACGTCTTTATCTGCGCCTGCACGATCCACGATACCTGCCAAGGCTTCCGCTCCGCTACCATAGAAGCGTCCGGTAATATGCTCGGTATTTTTATGGTTATCAAATTTACCGCTGCTTTCGATTTTGGTATTGGCAAAATTGATGCTGTCTCCGGCGCGGGAAATAGTGCCGGCCAGTTCATTTTTACCTGTTCCATAGTTGGCGGTCAGTACGCCGGTATAGAAATCATTTTTCCCTGGAGTATGCTTGTTAATACCTAATACATTGTATTTCGCATTGACCAGTTTCGGCATATTAGCTGTCGGATTCTCACCCACGAACCAAACCGTGCGGTTGCCGTCGTTCATATTCAAATCCGTGCTGTTGGCAATCTGATTGCTGTTGCCTTTGCGCGGTGCCCATTCGCCGAAGAAGACGTTGGTTGCCGCAGTCGGCACTTTGGCAAAGGTCATGCCGCCGAATTTCGGTGCAATCGGCAACAGCGGGTCAGCCATTTGGCGTACGCTGAACACCTCGGTGTTGTTGGCGCGTTTTTCATACCAAACTTGTCCGAGTTTTTTCGAGCTGAACCAGCCCAATACGGGATTGACATCACCTGGGGTGAGGTATCTCGGATTGGCCGCACCGTTTACATTGGCGTTCTGATTGCCGCCGTTGATGGGTGCGTTGCCGTATTTGGTGCGGATGCGTTGCGCGGGACCAGCTTGGAGGTTGATAGAATTGGATAAGCCATTGCCTGTGCTGACTTTGATGCCGGCAGCACCCGAACCAAAGGGCAGGGAATCGGATGTTTTGGGTTCGATTAAGTTCAGTTTGCTTGAACCACCTTCCACATTAACTGCATAAGCAGAGCTGAAGGTTGCAGTCAAAAGGACAGCGAGGGCTAATTGTGATACTTTCATGATTTTTCCTTTTAAAGAAAAGATATGGTGGATACCGCTGTTTTGTCTCGAGCGGCAAGGTGTATCGGGTGTTACCGATAGGGCGCATATTAATATAAATAAAAATATAAATCTAATTAAAACTCATTATCAAATGTAAAGTGCGGATTGCATTTGTTAATATTTTATTTTTAATATCATTGCATTATCATCTAAGAAATACAAAAATTATAGTAACGGTAACAGGTTGTAGCCGACGGGCAGATTCCTGCCCGTCGGCTACATAGGATACAGTCAAGCCTTAAAACCTACCCTTGATGCCGAAGGTAACTGTCCTGCCCGGGCCGGGGACAGGAGTGCTGGACATGGGGTCTAAGTAGTAGCGGTTGGCGAGGTTTGTTACTCCGAAGTTCAAGTCTATATGTTTCCCTATGCGGTAGCGGGCATAGGCATCAAGCAGGGTGGCGGCGTGCCAGCCGTAGGGTTTGCCGTTGCGCTCATACACCTGCCCTGCGCCGTCGGCAATCAGCTTGTCGTAGTTTTTCCGTTCCGCCTTGCTGTGATGGATGGCGCGCATGCCCAATTCCAGTCTTTCGTTGAAGAAGCGCGTGCCGACATCGAGGGTAAGCGAATATTTCGGCTGCAAGGACTGGAAGAAGCGGCTGAGGCCGAAGCCGCCTTCAAGGCATTCGGGTACGCGTTGCAGGTAATAGTCGAATTTGAAGGCGATGCCCTTGTCGCACACCATATGTTTCAAGCGGTAAGTGCCGCCGAAGGAGGCAAAGAAGCGGCCGCTGTCGAGGCGGCTTTGCAGTTCTAGCCCCTTGCTGATTGCCTTGTCGTATTGGATCATGCCGCCGTCCATATTCGAGGTGTCGATTTGGTTTTTGATTTTGTTGCTGTAGTAGGTGAGGCGGATATCGCCTTGGCGCAGCTTGGCGAAATGCGGGGCGAAATTGAAGTTGTAGCCGACTTCCCAGTTGGTGCTTTTTTCCGGCTTCAGGCTGTATTCGGCCACGGTCTCGCTGCCGTACAGACCGCCGCTGCCGGTGGCGGCGGTCAGTTCGTAAAGGCTGGGGAAGCGGCTCATGCGGGCATAGCGGGCGAAGAGGCGGTGGTTGTCGGCAAGATCGTAGCTGACCGACAGCATGGGCGCCCAGGAATGCGCGCGCTGTTCCTGCGGCATGCGCCAGCGGTCGGCTTCGCCGAATTGATGCCGGATCCAAGCGGTACGATTGTAATCGCTGCCATATTTCAGTACCTGATTATTGTCTTCTTTTGACGGAATTTGGTTTTCATTGGCCATACGTTCCATTTCTTCGCGTACCGGGTCGGTCATGTAAATATGCGATCCTGGGATATAGCGACGGTAGCTGCCGCTTTTTCCCTGCGGATTGTTTACCCTTTCGCGGTACATTTCCGGCGTAATCTGCACTTTGCCGTGATCAAATTTGCCCGCGACCATTGGGATAATTTGCTTGCGGCGCAGGACGTAGAGTACACCGTTGTTTTTATCCGCTTGGTAACTTTGAAACAGGCTGCCGTCGGCTTTGCTGTAAAGCCGTGTTCCCGAGACGAATGTATCGCCCGGACGGTAGTCATAGCCGTTTTTTTCCTTAAAGCGGCGGTTGAGCCTTTGATATTCTTCAACCTGTCCCCCGATTCTATCAGGGTCATAAAGCTGCTCCATCCGCCGCTGGCTGGCAATATCTTCTTCATCCGCCAATTCGTAATAAGGCATCATCAGGCCGGTAACATAGCTGTCCGAACCCAGGCCGTACTGATACCAAGGGTTGCGTGCGGCACGCTGCCGCGCCAGTTCGATATTGCGTCCTTTAAAGTTCTGATAGCGCACGCCCGCCTGTATGTTCAGGCGGGAAGTCGGTTTCCAGTCGAAGACCAGGTTCGCGCCCCATTCGCGCTTTTTCGCCGACTGCGGGCCGCCCAAGGCTGCCATGCGGGTCAGTACGCCGAACGTGTTCATCAGGTCGGCGCTGTTAGCGATGTCGGTGCGTTCTTCCAGTGTTTCGCGCTGGTAGTCGGCGGCAAGGGTGAGGCTGAGTTTGTCGGAAAGGCGGAAGCGGTTGCTGAGGTTGAAGCCGTTGCGGACGACGTCGGTACGCTGCCGCGCGCCGGGAATGATGATGCGGTCGGGATGTTCGATGTAGTAGCGTTCCTGATTCAGCTTTTGCTTCAGTTCGGCCAGGTTCATCAGCCTGCCCAGATGGTTGGTCTGGTCGGTCATCACATTTTTATCGGCGGGCGTAATGGCGTAGTAGCCGCCCGTATGCCCCATCCAGCGGTCGGTAATCGCACGGTTGTTTTCATCGTACTGGGCCAGCCTGCGGGCGATTTTGTCGGGCGTGTCTTCTATCATGCGCAGCACTTCTTCATGGGTTCGTGCCGAACCGTAGGCGTTCCACGTCATCGCGTCTTCGCAACTTTCCGTTCTAAGACCGGGAGACTGCCGTTTGCGTATGTTGCACCAGTACCAGATGTCGTAGTCCATGTCGGGCGTGGTTACGCCGACGACGGGGCCGCCGCTCTGATGGCGGTTGCTGTCGGTCTTCACCCGCCACATATCGGCCTGAAAATCTATCCACTTGTTGTCCTGCGGCTTCCATTCGTAGCCGATTTTGTAGGTTTTACTGTCGATTTTCGTCCCTATCCCTGGTGCCTGCTGCGCGGGGTCATTTAGGGATTGTTCGCTGAAACCGAGTATCCATGCCGTTATCAGGGGGTTGATTTCACCGAAGCCGATTTTGTTGTCCATATATTGCAGGCTGATTTTCTGATTGCCCGGCAAATACCAGTTATTTTTCAGCAGCAGGGTTTTGGTGTCGGTGTGGCTGTTCATGATTTCTTCGCCCGGCCTGAACAGGATGGCCATATTCGGCACCAGGCTGGCGGAAGATTTGCAGAGTATGTCTTTTTCCCGTTGCGATTTATCGGGATACTGGTCGTAACAGGCATCCGCACCGTAAATGGGGTTGTTGAGGTAGCTTTGATAGCCACGTTTGCCCGCGTAGTAGTTGCCCTTTTGACGGTGGCTGTATGCGGCAAGGCCGTCTGTAATGTCGGTTTTAAAGGCGGCGGACAGCATCAGCTGCCTGTCGTCTTTGAAGTTGGTGTGGCTTTTGCCGCCCGAGAATTTCGTGTCGGCTATGCCTTCGTCCAACAACAGGGCGGTGGGGGAGGGTTTGCCGGTATAGCCGGTCAGCACGTCCGCCATACCCGGTGTACCGTCCGCCGTCGCGCCTATGGGCGAGAGGGTGCGGTAGTCGCGGCCTAAGAATTGGCGCAAGTCGTTTTTCTGCGCCACGGTGTTGCCGGAAAATTCGGTTTTGACTTCGATTCCCCAGTTTCTTCCTTCGGGGATGATGTCGGAAGGTTCGATGGTGCGGATGGACATCGCGCCGCCGACGCCCGATTTCACGCCGCGCGTGAGGGCGGGGCTTTTTTCCACCGCGATGCTGCGGAACAGGGCGGGGTCGAGGTAGTTGCGGTCGCCCACGCCGTAGTTGTTGAGCCAGACATCGACCGTTTGCTCCGTGCCGTCCAGCGTTACGGGAATACGGCCTTTGCCGGTGATTCCGCGTATATTAGGCGTAATCGCGCCGCCAGCGGTGCGGGTGTTCATGTTGTACACGCCGTTTAAGCCTTTGAGTACGTCGCCGGCGGATTGGACGCGGTAGCGTTCGAGGTATTCTTTGCCGACGTAGGCGTTGGAAACGTTTTTGTAATACACATCGTCCGCGCCTTTTTGGTCGTTGGTACGTTTGCCACTGACAACAACGGTATCCAATTCTTGGTATTGTTCGGGTTGAGCTGAGGTTTCGATGACATTAGCAACGGTTAATGTACTGAATGCGCTGGCAAGGCTGAGAATGATTATTTTGGGTTTGGGAGTAAAAGCAGACATAGTTTCTCTTTGTTAAGAACTTAATATAAGAGGTTAAAATACTCTTTTATATGAAAAATATAAAATTTTTAAATATTATTAATATTTATCTAATAATTGATTATTCTTATTATTATTGAAATAATCTAATAAATAGTCTTTTTTATTGTGATTTTATTTGGATCATATTCAGATAAATAGAGATATGAAAAGGCCGTCTGAAACCTTTCAGACGGCCTTTTGTTTCATTTGTTTTGAGCATCAATCAAGCAAGATTATTTTTCAGCTTCTTCAAAGCCGACGACTTCGAGGCCGAAGCCGGTGAGGCCGGTGAAGGATGACGGTTGGCCGAGGACGCGCAGTTTTTTGACGTTGAGGCCGGCGAGGATTTGTGCGCCTATGCCGTAGCTTTTGCTATCCCATTTGTAGGCTTGGTTGGCGCCTTTGGGCAGGGTGCGGTCGAGCAGGGTGGCGCCGTCTTCGGTGCGGTGCAGGAGGATGACGACGCCGCTTTCGGCTTGTTGGATGCGCTCAAGGGCTTTGGGCAGCGACCATGAGTGGCGCGGGTTGGTTTGGATGAAGTCCATGACGCTGAAGGGCTCGTGGACGCGGACGAGGGTTTCTTCTTCGGCGGAAGGTGTGCCTTTGACAAGGGCAAGGTGGGTTTCACCGGAGAGTTTGTCAACGTAAACGTGTTGTTGGAACTCGCCCCACGGGGTTTGTACGGGCGCGTTGCCCATGTCTTCAAGCAGGCTTTCGGTACGGCTGCGGTATTCGATGAGGTCGGCAATGGTGCCAATTTTGAGGTTGTGTTCTTCGGCGAATTTCATCAGCTCGGGCATACGCGCCATGGTGCCGTCGTCGTTGATGATTTCGCAGATGACGGCGGCGGGAATCAGGCCGTTCATTTGTGCCAGATCGACGCCGGCTTCTGTGTGTCCGGCGCGGACGAGTACGCCGCCTTTTTGGGCGCGCAGTGGGAAGATGTGGCCGGGTTGGACGATGTCTTCGGGTTTGGCGGATGGGGAAACAGCGGTTTGAATGGTCAGGGCGCGGTCGGCGGCGGAAATGCCGGTGGTGATGCCGTGGGCGGCTTCGATGGAGACAGTAAAGTTGGTGCCGTATTGTGCGCCGTTTTTCTGGGTCATCATGGGCAGGCCGAGTTTTTCTACCATTTCGCCGTCCATCGGCAGGCAGACCAGGCCGCGTGCGTTTTTGATCATGAAGTTGATGGCTTCGGGGGTAACGAATTGGGCGGCCATCAGCAAGTCGCCTTCGTTTTCGCGGTCTTCGGCATCGGTGATGATGACCATTTTGCCGGCTTTGATGTCTGCTAGGATTTCGGGGATGGTGGAGATGTGGGACATGGTATTTCTTTCTTGGCTGATGGTGGGGGCGTGGCGGTCTTGATGGTCTTGATCCAGCCACATGTCGGGCATATTGGCTGCCTGCTCGATTTTTCGGGCTTTTTTCTCGCCGAAAGATTTGTTTTTCAGCAGGGCGGACAGCTCGCCTTGGTTGATGGCGATGGCTTGGGCAAACTTGGTTTGCTGGCCGTTGTGGTGTTGTGTTATCCATTGCCGCAGGTTGAGGCGGCGCAGGTCGGTGGTATTCATGATGGGATGAAGTTGAATTGTGTGTAATGGATTGTAGTCTTGTCTTTACCAAAAGGCAAACTTTGTTTGCGGGGATTTTTTTATTACTTTTTGGTAATGAAATTTATTGTTTCAGACGGCCTGAATATGGCTTGAAATTGATGGTTTTGGGAGAATATGGGGAATGTTTTGATGATTATTTTAACGGGGGATGTTTGAAATGAAAATGTTTGGGCGCGGATTGGCCGTGCTGGTGTTGTGTGCGCTGACTGCTGCGGGCGGCTGGTTTTATGCTCTGCATGGTCAGAACGAAGAACATCAGGTTTTGTCCCGCGAAGGGGTTTTGATGCAGATTAAGCAGATGAACCGCTTGGAAAGTACGGCATTTTATATCGATACGATTATCCGTACGGAGAAAAAAGGGGATTGGCGCAGGCTGTGGCAGGATTCGCAAAGCGGTATTTTTATTGTGCGCGGTAAGGTGTTGGCCGGTTTGGACTTGGACAAATTAGGCGCGGACAATGTCAATATTGTGGACGACAAGGTCTTAATCAGCCTGCCGGCGGTGGAAATTTTGAGCGTGGATTTGGAAAATATCGAAGTGTACGATATTCAGACCGGCTCGTTTAATTTGCTGCCTATGGATAAGTCGGTATTTAAGACGGTGCAGGAAGAGGCAAGACGGCAGGTGTTGCAAAGCGCGTGTAAGGCTGAGATTTTGGAACATGCCAACCGTCAGGCGCAAATGCAGTTGGAAAACTTGTTTGCATTGACGCAGACGAAGGTATCCGTCTATCCGGCTGCGGTAGGGAAGTGCGGTTAAATAGATTGCTTGCAAAGATAAGGCCGTCTGAAAATTTTTCAGACGGCCTTTGTTTCATCAAGCCATTATCCGCGGCGTAAAACGGCGGTATTGATGTATTTTTGAATGCCTGTTGCAATGGCTTGGGCACATTGTTGGCGGAATGATTCACTGCCGAGCAGCCGCTCTTCGGTAGGGTTGGAGAGGAAGGCGGTTTCCACCAAAATGGACGGAACATCCGGCGCGCGGAGGACGGCAAAGTTGGCTTCGTCAACGCGGCCTTTGTGCAGTTGGTTGAGCTTACCCAATTCGGTCAGCACCAAATGTCCGAGTTTGCGGCTGTCGCGCAGGGTTGCGGTTTGGGTCATGTCTAAAATCGTGTTGTCGACGTTGTGGTTGCCACTGGTCTGAATACCGCCGATGGCGTCGGCGTTGTTTTGGGTTTGGGCCAGGAATTTTGCCGCCGAGCTGGTCGCGCCTTTGGTATTGAGCATGTACACGCCGGTACCGCGTGCGGACGGGCTGGTAAAGGCATCGGCGTGAATGGAAACAAATACGTCGGCATTGCGCGCGCGGCCTTTGGCGACGCGGATGCCCAAGGGAATGAAGATGTCTTCGTTGCGCGTCATGAATACGTTGTAACCCAAGGCTTCGAGGCGTTTTTTGGTTTCGCGTGCGATGGAGAGTACGACGTTTTTCTCTTTGAGGCCGCTCGGTCCGATGGCACCGGGGTCTTCGCCGCCGTGGCCGGGATCGATCATAATCACGGGACGGCGGTTGCCGCCGCTGCCGCGGTTGCTTTTAGGGGCGGGGGTGTCGTATGCGGTGTTGGTATTGGGACGTTGTTTGGGGACGCTGCCGTTGAGCAAGGCCATCATCGGGTCGTTGGCATCTGCGCCGTGCGGATAGAGGTCGATAACCAAGCGGTTTCTGAAGTTGCCGACAGGGGTGAGCGCAAAGACTTGCGGATGGGTGCTTTGTTTGAGGTCGATGACGATACGCACGGTATTGGGCGTATTTTGACCGGCGCGGATGCTGCGGATGAAAGGGTCGTCAGACAGCACTTTGCTGGAAATGCCTTGTAGGACGCTGTTGATTTCCGCACCTTGGATATCCACGACCAACCGGCTGGGGTTGTCCAACATAAAATGTTGGTATTTCATCGGGTGGTTGCTCTCAAGGGTAACGCGTGTGTAGGCGTGCGCCGGCCAAATGCGGACGGCAAGGAATTGCGCAGGAGAGGCCGGTTTGGCCAATGCGGCCCCCACGGGCGTGAGGGTGAGAAATAGTCCTGTGCCTTGACGGAGAATGTGTCTTCTAGTTAATTTGACCATGATTCTAAACTTTTTCGGCCTTGGTTTGTATGGGCGGAAAAGGTGCAGGTTCTGCCCTTATCGGTGTACGTCAATGTAATGGTAATGTCTGCCGGAGGTGTGAATTCCCCGCCTTGCTGCGGCCATTCGATGAGGCAGATGCTGTCGGGCGCAAACAATTCGTCCAAACCGGCATCTTCCCATTCCTCGGGCATGGTAAAGCGGTAGAGGTCGAAATGGTGGAGGGTGAATGTATCCAGCGGATAAGATTCGACAATGGTGTAAGTCGGGCTTTTGACTGCGCCCGTATGCCCCAGTCCGCGCAAAATCCCGCGTGTCAGCGTGGTTTTGCCTGCACCCAGCCCGCCTTCAAGATAGATGGTCAGCGGAGCGGAAAGCTGCTTGCTCCATTCTTCACCCAGTTTCAGGGTTGCTTCTTCATCGGGTAGAAAACGGGTGTACAGTCCGTTTGAGTGCATGGAATAGGCCTTGTCGTTCAAAAGGCTTAATTATGATGGAATTGGCGGCGTTTGCAAACCTGATAGACGATAAAGTTAGATAAAGATAGTGTTGAGGTCGTCTGAAAACGGAATTCAGACGGCCTTTAATGTTAAAATCAAAATATCCCCCACAAAATTGCGAGACAGCTTATGCCTTTATCCATAGACGAACAATTATTGCCGCACCGCAATGCCATCGACAGCATCGATGCGGAAATCCTCCGTTTGCTCAACGAGCGCGCCGGTCATGCGCATGCTATCGGCGAATTGAAAGGGACAGGCGCGGTGTACCGTCCTGAACGGGAAGTGGCCGTTTTGCGCCGGATTCAGGATTTGAACCGCGGCCCTTTACCGGACGAATCGGTTACCCGGCTGTTTCGTGAGATCATGAGCGAATGTTTGGCAGTGGAGCGTCCGCTGACGATTGCCTATTTGGGCCCGAAGGGGACATTTACCCAGCAAGCCGCCATCAAACATTTCGGCCACGCCGCACACACCATGGCGTGTACCACCATCGACAACTGCTTCAAACAAGTTGAAACGCGCCAAGCCGATTATTTGGTGGCACCGGTCGAAAATTCGACTGAAGGCTCGGTGGGCCGTACTTTGGACTTGCTGGCCGTAACCGCGTTGAAAGCCTGCGGCGAAGTGGTTGTCCGCATCCATCACAACCTGCTGCGTAAAGACAGCCACGAAAGCGGCGGCATTACCAAAGTTTTCGCCCATGCCCAAGCCTTGGCGCAATGCAACGACTGGCTCGGCCGCAACCTGCCTAATGCCGAGCGTATCGCCGTAGCCAGCAATGCCGAAGCGGCGCGTTTGGTTGCCGAGTCTGACAGCCCGAATGTGGCCGCCATTGCTGGACGTATCGCCGCGGAAATTTATCAGTTGAGTTTTGCCGCCGAGTGTATCGAAGATGAGCCGAACAACACCACGCGCTTCTTGGTGATGGGCCATCAAGAAACCGGCCGCAGCGGCAACGATAAAACCTCTTTGGTCGTCTCCGCACCCAACCGTGCCGGTGCCGTTACTTCTTTGTTGCAACCTTTCACCGAGTTGGGCATTTCCATGACCAAATTTGAAAGCCGCCCAAGCAAATCGGTTTTGTGGGAATACCTGTTCTTCATCGATATTGAAGGCCATCAAAGCGATGAAAATGTCCAAAAAGCCTTGCAGCTTTTGGGCGAACGCGCTTCCTTCGTGAAAGTTGTCGGCTCTTATCCGACCGTTGTTTTGTAAGAATTATTGGGTATCAAAGGCCGTCTGAAAAGTTTTCAGACGGCCTAAATCATGTTCTTAATAGTTGCCATTTATGCAACATTATTGGCAGATTGATGTCAGTAAGTTTGCATGATTGGAAATGAACCCTCTATAATCCGAACGTTTTTAATATTTTCATGCAAAGAAAGGAGCAAGCCATGACACGCAATACTTCAATCCGCTCAATCACATTCTTTGCAGCCCAAGCGTCGGTCTGATTTTCGGATAACGCTTTTCGCATTCCATGTCGCCCGCTTCGGGCTGCTTTCCCTACGATTATCGGCTAGAAACCAGGCCGTCTGAACATTTCTCAGACGGTGGCTATTTATTGTCATCTGCTGACGGTTTCTATCCGTTTTAAAGAAAGCATAAACACATGGGCAATTATCCCCATCATATTCAAATTATTGCCGATTCAAATACATGGATTGAAGGCAATGCTGTCGCACAGCTTGAAACCACCGCCCGATTACCGCATATGTTGCGCGTTGCCGGAATGCCGGATTTACACGCAGGGCGCGGTTATCCGGTTGGTGCGGCATTTTTCAGCGACCGTCATTTTTATCCTGCCCTGATTGGGAACGACATCGGTTGCGGCATGGCGTTTTGGCAGACCAATTTACGCGCAGCCAAACTCAAACCGGCCAAACTCGCCAAACAGCTCGGTAACATCGATACGCCGCTAGACAAAGACGAACAGGTCGATTTATTAGGCTACGCTGTCGATATGCGCCAATTTTCAGACGGCCTTGCTGTAGGTACGATTGGCGGCGGCAACCATTTTGCCGAGTTGCAAACCGTTGACACCGTTTATCGCGCCGATCTGCTCCCGATAGATTTTGATGAAAACCATCTGCAACTGTTGGTGCATAGCGGTTCGCGCGGATTGGGCCAGCAGATTTTGCAACGCCATATTGCCGCCTTCGGGCATCAAGGTTTGGCGGAAGAGGGCGAAGCGGCGGCGGCCTATCTTGCCGAACACCAAACAGCCCTTGAATTTGCCAGCCTTAACCGCCGTTTGATTGCGGCCAGAATGCTCGACCGGTGGCGCGCAGAAGGAACATGCCTGCTCGATGTCCACCATAATTTTTTGGAGCAAACCGAGATTGACGGCATAACCGGTTGGCTGCACCGAAAAGGCGCAACGCCCACCGATAAAGGCTTGGTCATGATACCCGGCTCGCGTGGCGATTACAGCTATCTGGTCCGACCTGCCGAAGATTGCCAAATTTCGTTGAATACCTTGGCTCACGGCGCAGGTCGGAAATGGCAGCGCGGCGAATGCAAAGGCAGGCTGTCGCACAAATATACTGCCGACAGCCTGCGCCAGACCGAGTTTGGCAGCGTAGTCGTTTGTCAGGATAAGGCCCTGATTTTTGAAGAAGCACCGCAGGCTTATAAAAGCATCGACAGCGTTATTGCCGCCATGAAAAATGCAGGTTTGATTGAATTGGTTGCGCGGTTTAAACCTGTTTTGACCTATAAAACCGGCGGTGAGTGTGGAGCGTAAAGATGAAACAGAATACACCAGCGGTTTATCTGCAAATTTCCACCGCGCAAGGGCCGGCAGAGTGCCGTATATTTGCCCGTTTCGTCTTGGGCAAGCTGCTTGCCGAAGCCCAAGCCAAAGGCATTGATGCCGAACTTGTTAACGAAACCGCCGATAAGCACGGCATTTTGTCGGCGACGCTCAAGTTGGCAGGGCAAAAAGCCGAAAGCCTAGCGCAAACTTGGCAGGGGACGCTCCAATGGATATGCCCCAGCCCCGTCCGCCCGAAACATCCGCGCAAAAATTGGTATATAGGCGTTTTCCGTTTGCCCGATATGCCACAGACGTATGAAATGCCGTCTGAAAACGGAATCGAGTTTCAAACCTGCCGTTCGGGCGGTAAAGGCGGGCAACACGTCAATAAAACCGAGAGTGCCGTCCGCGCTACCCATAAAGAAAGCGGCATTTCCGTGCGGGTCGAGAGCGAACGCAGCCAGCATGCCAATAAAAAATTGGCGGTAATGTTATTGGCGCAAAAGCTGGCGGAGCATCATGCCGGACAGGCTGGAAGTTTTGTGCAGGAGCAACACGCGCAACTCTATCAAGTTGAGCGCGGCAATCCGAAAAGAACGTTTGTCGGTACTGCTTTTAAGGAAAAGTAATTTGCCTGCCGGATAAGGAGGTATTTAAAACATAAATCAAAGGCCGTCTGAAAATTTTCAGACGGCCTTTTATTGGTTTATCGATTAGCGTTCGCTTAACGCTTGTTTCATGCGCGTAATCGGTTTGATCAGGTATTGGAAGATGGTTTTTTCACCAGTTTTGATGTCCACCGTTGCCACCATGCCCGGAATAATCGGCATAGGTTTGCCGTTTTTGTCTTTCAGGGAATTGTTTTCGGTTTGGACGAGAACGCGGTAATAGACTTGGTTCGGGTCAAGTTTCAAGTCGTTGGCACGGTTTTGCATGGAATTGCTGACGGTATCGGCACCGACGAGGGTAACTTTGCCTTCCAAACCGCCGTAGATGGAGTAGTCGTATGCGCTGACTTTAACCAATGCAGGTTGGCCTGCGCGGATAAAGGCAATGTCTTGCGGACGGATATAGGCTTCGACCAGCAGTTTGTCGTCAACCGGGACGATTTGCATAATGTCTTCGCCTGCGTTCACAACGCCGCCGATGGTGGTGACTTTTATGCCTTTGACGATGCCGCGCATAGGGGCGCGGATTTGCGAGCGTTCAACCGGGTCTGCGCGCATGGCAACGTTTTCTTTGGATTGCGCCAGCTCGGATTCGGCTTGCAAAAGTTCGTTGTTGGCATCAGCTTTGTAGCGGTTGCGGCGCTCGGAAATTTGGGTGGCCAAGTCGGCAGACTCACGGCGCATTCTTAAGAGTTCGACTTCGGAAACCACGCCTTCAGCAACCATGGGGGCGGTAATGGCGATTTCGCGGTCAAGCGCAGCCTTGCTTTGGGAAAGGCCGCTGACGGCGTCGGTCATGGCTTGACGGCGTGCTTTGTAGGCGGCGATTTCGCGACGGCGAAGCTCGGGACCCACGCTGTCAGGGAAGGAGAGCTTGGTGCCGTAGGCTTCGGCTTTCAAGCGGGCAACAGTGGCTTCGAGGTTTTCGACTTTGGCTTCGCTTTCACGCAAAACAGCAGAGCTGCGCGTGTCGTCGAGTTTCATCAGAATCTGATCTTTCTCGACCATATCGCCTTCTTTAACCATGATTTCGGTTACGATGCCGGGGTCGAGGCTTTGGATTACTTGCTCACGGCTGCTGGGAATGATATTGCCGTTGCCGCGGGTCACTTCTTCGACAGGACTGTTGTATGCCCAGACGACGAAGACAACCAGGAAAAGGAAGAATAGGATAATGACCCAAAATTGACCGCTGTGCTTTTCTTTTTGAAGGGCGGCGTTGAGGTCGTTGATGAGGTGTAGGTCTTTGGATTTGACGTTGTTTTCGCGGCTCATAATCGTGTGTCTTTATTGTGTTTGGTGGATTTTAACCATTAGGGCAGGCCGTCTGAAAGGGTAAGCAGGTTTCAGACGGCCTTTTGCTTTATTGTGCTGCCGATTGAGGGGCGGCGGCTTGTTGTTGCTGTTTGGCGTTGACAGCTTGTTGCTGTTGTTTGACGTTGGCTGCTTTGGCCTGTTCGTTTTGCATGAGTTTTTGCAATACCAGGTCGCGCGGGCCGTCCATCACGACTTTACCATTGTCCATGACAATGATGCGGTTGACGATTTGCAGCACTTGCGGACGGTGGGTTACCAAAAGCATGGTGCGGTTGCGACCCCATTGGGCGATGGCATTGAGCGCCATGCGTTCGGTAGCCTGGTCCAGGCTGGTGGTCGGCTCGTCCAGCAGGACGACTTTCGGATTGCGCAAGGTCATGCGTGCCAGGGCGATGATTTGTTTTTGACCGCCGGACAAGCCCAAACCGTCTTCACCTAAAGGCATATCCAAACCGCGCGGATGGTTGCGGATGATTTTGTCGAGGCCGAAGCGGTTGAGCGCAATCAGCAGGTCTTGGTCGGTAGAGTAGCTGCCGGTACGCGCCAAGTCCATGTTTTCGCGCAATGTACCGAGGAACAGGCGTGGCGATTGGCTCAGCAGTAGGACTTGGTCGCGCAGGAAGTTGGGGTCAAGCTGGCGCATATCGACGCCGTCAAGGGTAACGTTGCCTTTTTCGGTATCGTACAGGCCGCTGGCCAGTTTGAGCATGGTGCTTTTACCGCTGCCGATACGGCCCAAAATACCGACTTTTTCACCCGGTTTGATGGTCAGGCGCAAATCTTCGACGGCGCTGTTGTTGTCGGCTTGATATTTGAACGATACGTTTTCAAAGGTAATATTGCCTTGAACGTTGTCCAAAGTAATGTATTTGCGTTCCGGATTGCGCTCGATAGGGCGGGTAACGATATCGTTTACGCCTTTGAGGGCAAGTTTGGCCTGTTGGAAGCGGGTCGCCAAACCGGCGATTTGTGCCAACGGCGCCAAAGCGCGGCCGGACAGAATCACGGAGGCAATCAATGCACCCATGGTAATGCGTTCCGCATGGTTTTCGGCATGAATCAGATAGGTACCGACTACGACCAAGAAGACGGTATTGAGCTGCTGCATGGCAACGGCAAAGTTGACCATGAAGTTGCTGGTGTCTTTGACTTTGATGGAGGAAGCGGAAGTTTTGGCGGTGTATTCGTCCCAGCGTTGTTGCGCCCAAGATGTGGCGTTGTTGGTTTTCAGGGTTTCGATGCCTTCGATGGCTTCAACGGCAAGGCCGGAGCGTTGCGAACCTTCTTTCATCGATTCGTTGATGTGGCGAGAGAGCGGGCGTTGTACGACAAAACCGACAATCACGACAATCGGAATGATGGTTAGGGGAACGAGTGCCAGTTTGCCGCCGACCATGGAAATTACGAAGATAAACAGCAACAGGAAAGGCAAGTCGACAATGGTCAACAAGCTGGCACTGGTCATGAACTCGCGCACGGCTTCAAATTCGCGCAGGTTGCTGGCGTATGAACCGGAGGAAGCGGGACGGTCTGCCAGGCGCAATGCCATCACGCGGCGGAATAAAGCGGAGCTGATGATCAGGTCGGCTTTTTTACCGGCAATATCGGTCAAGTGGCCGCGAATCATCTTGGCGGCAAACTCAAACAAAATCGCCAAGACCACGCCGATACTCAATACCCACAAGGTTTCATAGGCTTGGTTGGGAATCACGCGGTCGTACACGTTCATCACATACAGGGAGCTGACGAGCGCAAGGAAGTTAATGATGATGGTGGCCAAGATGACTTGGTAGTAGTAGCTGCGGAATCGCCAAATGACTTTCCAAAACCATGCTTTGGGCAAATGGTATTCAGGCAGCTCCGAGCGCATATCGGTAGCCATTTTGGGTTTGATAAACCAGCAGTAGCCTAAATACAGGCCGGAGAGCTGCTCGTGGCTGAGTTCCTGTTCCAAACCGTCAACCTGGCGGATATGGTATTTGCGCTCTTGGCCGGAGCCTTCGATTTTGGTGACGACCGCGGCCTCTTCGTTGTGCAGGATAATCATGACCGGCACGGCGAGCGAGGGGATGTCTTCTAAATTGCGTTTGGACAAGGTGTTTTCAAAGCCGTGGCTGCGCAGGACTTCGACCAGCGAGTGATAGTTGACCTTGAGCTTTTTGTCGCGCACGACTTCGGCGGACAAAGCGGCTTCGGATACGGGCGCACCCAAAAGACGGGTCACTAAAACGATGTGTTCAATGATGGCTTTCATATTTTTTCGCGTAATGTTTTTGGTTTAACCGGCGGATATGGCTTTATTTTTGCGCCAAACCGACCCAAGCGGAGATTTTGGCCTGGGTATTTAAATAGTCGAGCGCCGCATCGCGGAAATCGTTGCGGGCGGCAACGTAATCCTGTTCGATGGAGGATAACTCGCTGTATGCGCTCAAAACGTCGGTCAGCGTGCGTCGGGCGATTTTAAACTGCAATTCGTACACTTTGATGACTTCTTTCTGGGCGGCGATGTGTTGCGCTGTCAGGGCGGCACGCTGTTCGCTTTCCTGCATATCGATGGCCGACGTTTGGACGCGTTCGTTCATGTCGCGCAGGATTTGTTCGGATTTGGCTTCTGCGGCAATCAATGATTTGGCATTGCGCTCTACATTGTGTCGTGCGGCAATATCTAGCACATTCCATGCAACATTTAAATAAAGCTGTTTGGTATTGCGCGTTGCACTGCCTTCCAAATTGAGGGCAGGCAGACGTTCGGCTTTGGAGGCGTCCAAATCGGCACGGACGCTGTCGCGTTCGGCCAATTGTGCCTGATAGGACGGATTATTATTGCGGTTGGGGTTGCTGAAGCGTTCGCTGATGGATTTTGCCGTGTCGTTTTTAAACGGATCTTCCAAATCGTTGGCAGTCAGTTGGCGCGAGGTGTAGCGGGATAGGCGGCTCAGCGCCAAATCCATGGTGCGGCGTTGTTGGGCAATGATGTTGGCCACTTGTAATTGGCGCGCGCGTGCTTCAATCAACTCGGAACGGCGGCCGGCATCATATTTGACGATGGTATTTAAGTCTTTTAAGAGGTTGTTGTGGCGCGCCAAAGTCTGCTCGTTGAGAATCAGGGTTTCTTTTGCACGCAATGCGCTCAGATAGAGGCGGCCGATATCGCTTCCCAGCTGCTCTTGGCTTTCGGTGTATTTGTGTTGATAGTATTCTTCGCGGCTGCGGTCGCGGCGGACGGCGGCTTCAATCGCGCCCCATGAATAGATGTTCAGGCTGCCGCGTACGCCGACGCCGTCTTCCATATCGTTGCTGGTGTATTTATTGTGTTGTGCCAGCACTTTCGTGCCGGTCAGGGTAACAACGGGGTAATGGCGCGCACGCGTGGCTTTGGTCGTGCTTTGCGCCGCTTCTTGGGTAGCCTTGGCTTCACGCACAATCGGGTCGCTGATTAAAGCATCCCTGAGGATGTCTTGCAGGCTGTATGCAGAGGCCGTCTGAAACGGCAGCAGACAGCAGGCGACGGCAACGGCCGATGACAATAAACGGGGCTTTGTGGGGGAAGAATAAATATGCGACATGATTTTTAACCAAATGATTTATATATTATCGTTGTCCGTATCGGGTATCGCTTGAGGCATGGCCGGGCGAATTTTGAACGAGAACACATACATTTACAAAGCATAAAGCATTTTTTCCGGCTTTTCACAATATTCTGATAAAAGGTCGAGATACAGGCCTCAAAGTATATTATTGCAAAGCGCGACTATCGTAATTTATGGTTTTAATGTAAGAAATCTATCGATAAGGCCGTCTGAAAGGAATTCAGACGGCCTTTTTCAACCTTAATCCTTGCGTTGCAATACAGCGGCAAAGAAGCCGTCGGTTTGGTGTTCTCCGGAGTTGAGGCGCAGGTATTTTCCGGTATCCAAATCAACCTTCAGGCTTTGCAGCAGTTCGGCGCAGTTGACGAGTTCAAATTCGGGATGTTCGGACAGGAAACGTTCGACCTGCTGCTCGTTTTCTTCCGGCAATACGCTGCAGGTGGCGTACACCAAGCGGCCTTGCGGTTTTACCAGTTTGGATGCGGCATCGAGGACGCTGTGTTGCTGTTCCAAAAGGTTGGCCACGGTCTCGGCGGATTGGCGGTATTTGAGGTCGGGGTTGCGGCGTAAAGTACCCAAACCGGAGCAGGGTGCGTCCACCAACACGCGGTCTGCTTTACCTGCCAGTCGGGCGATACGGGTATCGTGTTCGCTGCTGATGCGTTCGGGGTGGATATTGGTCAGTCCGGCGCGGGTCATGCGCGGTTTGAGGTTGGCAAGGCGTTTTTCGGCGATGTCGAAGGCGTAGATTCGGCCTTTGTTGGCCATTTGCGCGCCGACAGCCAAGGTTTTGCCGCCGGCGCCGGCACAGAAATCGACAATGATTTCGCCGCGTTTTGCGCCCACCAATAAGGCAAGCAGCTGGCTGCCTTCGTCTTGGACTTCCAGCGTGCCGTCTAAAAACAG
Organism: Neisseria sp. P0022.S010; assembly: GCF_051956635.1. Taxonomy (NCBI): domain Bacteria; kingdom Pseudomonadati; phylum Pseudomonadota; class Betaproteobacteria; order Neisseriales; family Neisseriaceae; genus Neisseria; species Neisseria sp. P0022.S010. The sequence goes on from NZ_JBQCXF010000011.1 coordinate 39,133, forward strand.
ATCGTGTTTGTTAAGCGCGATTTTATTTTTCAGGCGGATGCCCCAAGGCGAATAAGGCGTTGCCTCTGCATCGGCACTTTCAGCCTGTAACAATGGCAATACTTTATCTCGTTTGCCTTTCAAAGTATTGACGCGGATGTCGAGCGGGGCAGGTTGGTTGATGCTGCGGCCGAAGGCGAGAATTTCTTCTTCGCTCCAATGCTGTTGCAGTTGTTCCACCAGCCATTGCGGCAATTCTGCGGCGGTATTCAGGCCGTCTGAAAACTCGGTTTTACGGGCTTTCAAATTGCCGAGGAACGCTGTTTCTTCTTCATCAAGCAGGTCTTTGATTTGGCTGATGTTGGTGCTTCTGCCGAGAACCAGCGCGGCAAGAGCGGCTTTGCGCGGCTGAGCGTGCGGACGGCGCAGGGCGGTGCTGATTTTTTGATAGTGGCGCAGCGCGGCAAAGGCAGTTTCGGCGATTTCGTGGCGGTCTTGGCGGCCGAGTTTTTTGTGTTCGCGGAAATAGGCGGAGAGGACGGTGTCGGCAGGCTGTTTGAAAGTCAGCATTTCAGCCAAAACTTTGGTGGTGTGGTCGAGTTGTGCGGCGTTCATGATGTAATGGGTTTCTCTTAAAGTTAGTAAAGGGTTTCAGACGGCCTTCATGATGCGTTCGATTTCGTGCCAAAAGCCGTCCGGCCGTAATTCCAAAACGGCAATCAAGCCTTGGTCGATACGGCGGATTTCGGTTGCGTTCAATGTTTCGGTTTCGGCAACTCGCGCAGGGGCGAGATAGGCCATGCGGTCGAGCAGGTGGTAGCGGGCTTCTTGGCGTTCAAACCCGTATTCCGCCCAATCTTGAATATAGATGCCGCGCCAGCCGTATGGGTTAAGTGGCGGCTCAAAAGCATGGAAACCTTGCGGAAAAAATCCGATACCGCGCACGATGGAAGCAGGGAGCGGATTTTCCGGCAGGCCTTGTGTAGCTAAGGTTGCTTTGCCTTGCGGCGTATGCAGCAGCTGGGATTGCTGCACCAATTTGGCGGCTTTGTCCGTCAGCGTGTCTTTAGGATTGAGGCCGCGCAGGTTTTGCACTTGGTCTCCGCCGTAGTATTTACACGCCAACTCGATATGGTAGGGTTGTTGGTTGAGGGAAACGACAAAATCCGCGGCGCCTAAGGTTTGGCCGTCTGAAAAAACGGGCAGATTGTATGCGTGCAGTTTGGCGTGCGGCGCGTTGGCAAACCAGAAAGCCAGCAGCTCTTCGGCATAAATGCCGAGACGGTGTCCGAATGGGGCGCGTTGGGCAAGGTAATCCGTCAGCGGCGCGGGATCGGCATCCAATGCCAAAAGGTAACGGAAACCGTGTTCCCCCAATAATTCGCGTACGCTCAATTCGCAACCGCTTTGCCACAAAGGCGGCGCAGTCAGCAGCGAGGCGAGGTCACGGACGGGTTGGCTGGTGAGTTTCCACCATAATGCGTCTAGGGCGTAATTCATGCTTATCCGAATATCAGTCATGCCGTCTGAAAAGCTGGAAATGTTTTCAGACGGCCTTAATCAGTCTTTTTTATGGATACGGTGGCTGACGGTATTGAAAAAACCGCGCAGGATATCGATGTCTTCGGTTTGCGTGTTGGCGCGGCCGAACAGGCTTTGCATTCGGCGCATCAGGCGCTCGCCGTTGCGGCGGTTGAAAAAGCCGATGTCGTTCATCACGCTTTCCATGTGGGCGACCATGCCTTTAATTTGCTCGTGGGTCGCGGCGTGGTCTTCCTGTTGAAGGTGGGTCATGGGCGAATCGGTTTGGCTGAAGATTTCGTAGCATACGACCTGCACGGCTTGGGCGAGGTTGAGCGAGAAATAGTCGGGGTTGCCGTTGATGGTCATCAGTCGGTTGCAGGCTTGGACTTCTTCGATGCTCAAACCGAACGTTTCGTTGCCGAAGACCAGCGCCACTTTCTCGCCGCGGTTGGCAGCCTGCAGTAATTCGGGTACTAACTCGCGCGGGGTTTGCAGCGGCGCAGTAATTTCGCGGCGGCGGCTGGTCAGGGCGCAGGCGATGGTGGTGTCGGCAAGGGCTTCGTCCAAAGAAGCGGCAATGGTGGCATTTTCCAAAACGTCTGCCGCGCCGGAAGCGAGGATGAAACTTTCTTCCGGTAATTTAAACGATTGCGGACGCTCCGGGTCGAACACGGGCGGATTTTCCGTCATCGGCGTTGCCATCAGATTTGGGGCGACGATGGTCAGTTTGTGCAGGCCCATCGTTTTCATGGCGCGCGCGGCGGAGCCAATATTGGAAGGATGGCTGGTGCGCGTGAGGATGATGCGGATGTTGTCCAGATAAGCGGGCAGGGCGGGTTTTTCGGAAGTCATGTTTTATTTTCTGTTTGTACGGGAATCAGGTATAATGCGCCATCTTTTTGTTTTCAGACGGCCTTTTTCCATGTCGTCTGAAATGTTCTTTAACAGCATCGGAAACGATTAACAGCCTCTTGTGTGCCTTGTTCGGCGCATTAGGGCGTATTTTACCTGAATTAGGAAGAAAACCATGAATCCGTTTTTAAATACCGCTTTCAAAGCCGCCCGTAAAGCAGGGCAAATGATGATTCG
>NZ_JBQCXF010000012.1:0-40617 GCF_051956635.1 Neisseria sp. P0022.S010
CGTGGTGTTTGAAGACGGCGACAATGATGTCGGGAATGGTTTGGTGTTGGAACAGCCGGGAAGTTTGGAAATGTTTTAAAGCCGCGAAGCGCGGCTCTAAAACAAAGCGGTAAACGGTTTCATCCTTAGATACCGACAACTTCTCGCATGAGGTGATGATGCCCTGCCATTGCTTCGCCGGCGGATCGTCTGAAGCAGACCCGAACACCCCGGCCACTTCCGACAGTAAGCCTTCCTGCGGACGAATCTCAAATGCTGCGCGTTGGTTGAGGTAGGAAGACAGAGGCAAAGAGGAATCGGTCGATGTGGCAGTGATTTCAACCCGATAAGCGGTATTGACCGCTTCGGATGCGCTGAAGGAGCGGACTGAAAGTGACGGGGAAAAACGGGCGAAAGTGAGGTGGTAGGATTGGCGGGCGGTCATGACGAAACAATTTTAGAATGACAATGAATTTGGTATGTTAACTTGGATGATGACTATGGTAAAGCGAATGGGATGAGTGGAAAAAAGGCCGTCTGAACGGTTGAAATAAGGGATAAAATACCATTTTACCCTGCCCTATTCCACCATTCAGGGAAAAAGTGGTAAATTAATCAACCACAATTCTCTTAAAACCTATTGATTTTATACTAAAAATTGGAGTACTATGAGCATACTCTCTAGAGTATTATTAATTCTCATTTGACATATAGGAACAAAACAGCGGAATTTGTAGAAGAATAGGGAAAAGGAAATTAATTTATATTATGTTAACTTCATATACCTAGTATTGTAGTCTATTCATTCCAGTTTCTCTTAATTCTACAATCACTTACAGAATTCAAGAATAAAAAAGGCCGTCTGAAAGGTTTTTCAGACGGCCTTTTATCAATTGCCCCAGCTTTTTCTCAATAAATCCCTTGTTGTTAAAGTCTCCGATTATTTCAATAAGTAATTTGTCCAAGACTTTATTCAGGGATTGCTTTGGTGTTTTTTTAGATCCACCTGCCGACAGATTGTTTATGGCTTGGCTTTACCATATAGGTTTTCTACGCAACGGCTCGTCATGGTCTCCTTTGACAAGCTCCCAAATGGTCAGACCCATTTGGGGGCCGAGAAGTGCTTTTTGCGTTCTCTCACCCTCTCCTTCGGGGAAGATTTCGCCTTTATTGAAATGACGGGTTTCGCCGTTAAAGCTGGTAATTTTCCATATGCCCGAAATCGGGACAGGCTCTTCCTCGACGCCGATGATTTCCTGCGGTGCTTGGGTGTAGATCTTTTTACCGTCTTTTTCTTCTTCCACTTCCCAGCCGTCCCATCTTCTCGACCAATAATACATCTGTTCGCGGGTAATGCCGCCCATATTTTCACGGGGGTATTTTTCACGTATCGGTTCTAAAGCGCGGTTTAGCTCAATATAGTCCAAGGGTAAATCTTCGTGGATATCTCCGGTTTCAGGCAAATTGCCAATTTTGAAAACTTTGATACCTGCTATATCACGCATCTTAATATCGGGATGATTTGCCAAAACAGGCTCTATCCTGCCTGCCGGAAGCTGTCCGTAAAGTTCCCTACCAACCAGAGTGTACCAACTGATACTGCGTATGTTGTATCTATAAAAAGTTGACAGATAATCGGTTGTAACCGGAATCAGACCGAAATTCTCGCGACACACCCCGTATTCGTATGGCGCACCATCGTAATAGTTATGAGGTGGAATTGCTGCCAGACCGATATAGCCATGGAAAACATCCAGCTTCTCTGCAATCTTGTCGACAAACTCATCCAGTTTTGCCAAATCTTTGGGGGAAGACAAAATTTCCAGTGGCAGGTTAAAAAGTAGGGTGCCTAGCGGCATATGGGCTTCATTAACCAAACCTGCGGCAATAGAGGTAATGTCGAAATAATAGGATGCGCTGGTATCTGCATGCTCACTTTGCATTCCCCACATCACCTCTGGCAGATTTTCCTCCCGATTGTCCAACCACCGGTAGATTGTATCCCGTTCTTTCAGATATGATTTTTCGGTCAGTTTGACTTTTTTAATATCCCTATGGCCTCTTTCGTGCCTAGCTATTGTCAGCTTGTCTTTCGCCCATTCGTAATAGAAATCCATCAGAGCGGTTAAGGCATCGGCGACATCATTGCGGGTATTAAAATAGATTGCGCCACGTATGCCCAGTTTCAACAGGGTAAAGCCATGTTCGTTGTTGCGTTTGGTGCGGTCGGCGGTATAATGGATGGCGATGAGTTTCTTTTCGGTATCATTCATGAATTATCCTTTCTTGATTAAAATAAAGATTTTTATCTGGCGGCGCAACTGTTGCGGGCTTCTTCTTTGCTGGTGATAATTTCCCCATTACAACCTACTATGGTTACATGAGGACTGGCATCATACTCTTCTTTGCTTGCATCTCTGATATATGCAACTTGATCAATGGTATAAGTATTTCCTTCTACAACAGGTATTCCTTCTTTGAAATGAAATAAGGTATAGCCCAAGTCAAATTTACGAAGGAGCTCTATTTTATTCTCAACGGCCTCTTCTATTTCTTCATCGGTAAAATCGGCAGCTCAGTATATGTTAAATTTATAATTTAAGCATTTCAAATTTCTAAAATCTGTTTCTTTCAGTAGTACAATCACTTACAATATTCAAAAACAAAAAAGGCCGTCTGAAATGTTTCAGACAGCCTTTTTTGTTTATATTCCTTAAGCCTTTTCATAATCAAACTTTCGTTGTCAAAGTCCGTATTGTTCCAATGTAATCCATTTTCTCGATCGTAATATTTACCTTGGACACGGAATGGGACGTTGAATTTTTAAGCCTTCTAAAACGGTTTCTTAGTGGATTCTATCCTATGCTTCGTATTTATTCGTCCATACTGCCTTACTATCTACACTAACCTTCTCAAAAGAACTAATACCGATATATTTTTTATAATCAATAGAATAAGAATTGAAAAACAGCCTAATGATAAAAAAATCAGATACAGATTATACTGATTAAAGTATCCAAACTAAAAATTTTATTATTATTTAACTCTATTGTTAATCATCCATTCCCCTATTTTTTCGTTTAAACTTCCATCCTTCTTCTATATCAAACCTTATAATTTTTTGCTCCATCTCGACAAGAGATAACTTATCAATAAAGAAGGCATAAAAAAAGTCACGTGCTGCCTCCAAGGCGTGAGGATGTCGTAAATCAACCCCTAATCCTAAAAAATAGAGTTCATCTGCCTTATTTCCACTAACTTCTGACCAAGAGTTATCTATACCGGTATTAACTCTGAAATGATCATCATTAAATCTGTCTTCATAGTATCCAATTGGACATAAGGTAATATACCTTCTAGTTTTTTTTCCATAAAAATGATCACAATTCGGATCAAGACGTTTTCCTTGAGAATATGAGCCATTTGTCAAACCATCTCCATCAAATGAACTGCATGCTCCGCTGAAAGCTACGCAAAACAAGATTAAAAATTTCTTCAACATTCACATCACTTTTTTATAAAAATCATACCCAAAAATTACAGCCTAGATAAAGTTCCCACGCTATCGATATAAGCCACACTATGTGAGCAAAAAAACAATCCTTCCTTGCTCACGGTTGTATTATCCAAAATTCCCGCTGCCATCACTCAAAGAAAAACCACTGCTAGAAACTCGAAATAAGCACCTTGCAAGATTAAAAACATAAAAAAATTATCAAAATAATTTTATATACATGTGACAAAATTTTTGCAACTTTGTTTCTTATGGTTTTGCTTTTTTATAAAGCTCGTTCTCACAATATGAAAATTATCCAATACCTTTTCTGCGTTTAAAAAAGGCCGTCTGAAAACCGAATTTCAGACGGCCTTTACTGTACAGCCTTATTCCGCCACATCAATACACAAATATTTCAATTCCAAATATTCGTCCGCACCGTATTTGCTGCCTTCACGTCCCAAACCGCTGCGTTTTACACCGCCAAACGGTGCCACTTCATTACTGATTAAGCCCGTATTGATGCCGACCATGCCGTATTCCAAGGCTTCGCCGACGCGCCACTGACGGGCGGTATCGGAGGTAAAAAGGTAAGCTGCCAAACCGTATTCCGTATCGTTGGCGGTCGCGATGACTTCGGCTTCGGTTTCAAAACAGAATACTGGACACAACGGCCCGAAGGTTTCTTCGCGCGCCACCGCCATTTGCGCCGTTACGCCGCTTAAGACAGTCGGTTCGAAAAATGTTCCGCCCAACGCGCTGCGTTTGCCGCCGGTCAGGCAGACCGCGCCTTTTGAAAGTGCGTCGGCGATGTGCTGCTCAACTTTCTCTACCGCTTTTTCCTCAATCAGCGGCCCTTGGTTCACGCCTTCATCCAAGCCGTTGCCCAATTTGAGCGCAGCCACTTTTTCACTCAATTTACGGCAAAATTCTTCGTAAATGCCGGATTGAGCATAAACGCGGTTGGTGCAGACGCAGGTCTGGCCGCTGTTGCGGAACTTGCTGGCCAGCGCGCCTTCGACGGCTTTGTCAAAATCGGCATCATCAAACACGATAAACGGAGCGTTGCCGCCCAGTTCTAAACTGAGTTTTTTAATGTCCGCCGCGCTGTCGGCAAAAATTTTCGCACCGACTTCGGTAGAGCCGGTAAAGCTGATTTTGCGCACGGTCAGGTTCGTGGCAAATTCATGGCTGATTTCAGAAGCGCGGCCACTGACGACGGGAAGCAAATCCTGCGGCACGCCTGCTTCGTAGGCCAGTAGCGCCAGCGCATACGCGCTCAGGGGCGTGAGCGACGCAGGTTTGACTATCATCGCGCAACCCACCGCCAAAGCAGGCGCGGCCTTGCGCGCAATCATCGCGGACGGGAAGTTCCACGGCGTAATCGCAGCGGTAACGCCGACGGGCTGTTTCAACACGACCAGTTTTTGCGACGCTTTCACGCTTGTCAGCACATCGCCGTCAATCCGCCGCGCCTCTTCGGCAAACCAGCGCACAAACGAAGCCGCATAATCGATTTCGCCGCGCGCCTCGGTCAGGCTTTTGCCCTGTTCCATCGTCATGATGCGCGCCAGTTCTTCTTTGTTTTCCTTGATTAAAAAATACCAACGCCACAACACATCGGCGCGTTCCAACGCAGTTTTTGCCGCCCATAATTTTTGTGCGGCCTCCGCCTTTTGAATCAGCAACTTGAGGCCGTCTGAACGAGTCGTGCGGACAAACGCCAAAGTCTCACCTGTTGCAGGATTATCAACTTTAATAGCATTTGGAATCGGAGAAAAGGAAATATCGGGATGGTTGAGCAAGCGGGCAAAATCTTTCATGAGAAACTAGCTTTCTAAAATCAGGAATATGTGTTCATTATCATATTCATACCATGAAAGCGCAACTGAATCGCAAAATAAGACAACAGCAAAGGCCGTCTGAATATCTTACAGACGGCCTTTCTTATTCGGGTTTCTCTAAACTACATACTTATCTCAATTTATGTATGCGAAGATAAAAATATATATTGCTTAACAAAAGTATCACATATAGGAAAAATATAATGATTAATCCATAATTACCTGCTTTTATTGTACTGAAGACAATGATAAAAAATAGATCTAATCCTACTAATTTATGGATAAAATATAAAAATAAAGCTAAGAATATTAATCCAATTATTTTCCTATTGAGTAGAAAAAGTAAAATAGGAATATTATTCAAAATAAAAAATAATTTAATAAAAACTTCATTACCCTCTATCTCACCCTGTAGCTCAGATAGCTTATAGATATCCCCATAAACAATATAATCTGAAATATAGAAATTTTGCTTACTAAGGAAAAAAGAGAATACACATAGTAATAAAAAAATTATAAAATTTCATAAATAATATACCATAGTCCTACTTTATTAGATATAACTTTTATCTATAATATAATCAAACCATTCCCACCTAATCATCCCAACTGCAAATAAAATTCAGCTTTAATCGCTTGCTATGCTCGAATTATTTATATTTGAAGATTATAAACTCAATCTCATCTTTGCTGAATAGGTTATGGTTTATATAGATATAAAACGCAGTCTGAAACAGATAAAGCCAATAAAGGATGATTTCTTTTACTATATTTTTCCCTTTTTACCCCACTAAAACCGACGTCATGCTGAGTGAACCTGCAATCAGCTTGTCGTTGAAAAACGTAACCTGATCTTGCGGTTCGCGCAATGCCATGATGTACAGCAAGGGCAAGTAATGATCCGGTGTTGGCACGGAAAGCTCGGCTTTTTCGCCTAGTTGCTGATAATGCACCAAGGTTTCATCATCTTGTGTCGCAATCGCTTGATTGACCGTTTCTTGGAATGCAAACGCCCATTCATACCCTGCACCGATTTGATCAATATGTTCCCAGCTTATTGCCCTCAGGTTATGCACAATATTGCCGCTGCCGATAATCAACACGCCTTGTTCGCGTAAAGCAGCTAACTTTTTCGCCAAATTGAAATGCCATTCTGCCGATTGCAAACGGTTAAGGCTAAGTTGCACCACAGGAATATCGGCATTGGGATAAAGAAATTTCAACACTGCCCAAGCACCATGATCAAAGCCACGTGTTGGGTTCAGCTCGACATTTTCCGGCTGTAATAATGACTTCACTTGCTCCGCCAACTCAGGCGAACCGGGCGCAGGATATTGCACTTGACTGAGTTCATCTGGAAAGCCGTAGAAATCGTAAATCATTTTAGGATGCGCGCCTGAGGTTACCTGCAAACGGCTGCTGTACCAATGCGCTGAAATCATCAAAATAGCTTTTGGTTTGGCAAACCTTTGCGTAATTAGGCTGAAATTCTGATTAAACAGGTTTTCTTTGTCCAACACATTCATCGGGCTGCCATGCCCGACAAACAATACAGGCATTTTTTTCATGATTTACTCCTCGTTATTTGATACAGCGGATTGTACGGACAAATTTTTATTCAAAAAATACCGGTTTACGAACAACATCTTTTCCTCATAAGAAATCATGACTGATAAGGTCTAGAGATGTTGAGAGGATATATAGAAGAAGGGTTGATTCAAAAGGCCGTCTGAACATTTTATTTCAGACGGCCAAAAATTTCTTTATTTCTGTATTGACAGAAATAAAAGATAAAAATAGAATACCATCACTATGAAACTGAATCCGACCACTGAAAAATTTATCCTCCATTGGGGCGAAATGGGCACCAAATGGGGGGTCAACCGTACCGTTGCGCAAATCCATGCCCTGCTCTATATCTTGGGCAGGCCGATGAATGCCGAGGAAATTACCGAAACGCTCGGAGTGGCGCGCTCCAATGTCAGCAACAGTATTAAAGAGCTGCAAAATCTGAGACTGGTGCATACCGTGCATATCTTGGGCGATAGGCGCGATCATTTTGAAACTTCGGATGATGTCTGGACTTTATTCCGCACCATTGCTGAAGTGCGTATGCAGCGCGAAATCGAACCGACGCGGCAATTTTTGCAAAGCCTGATCGACAGCCCTGAATTTAGTCAGGAAAATGAAACCGCCAAGCAGCGAATCCAACAAACCCATGATTTCATCAGTACGCTGACCATATGGGCAAATGAAATGCTGAAGCTATCCACTTCAACCATGGTAAAAATCTTGAAAGTCGGTGCAGGAATACAAAAATTTTTCCGGTAATGGCATTGGGCATCTGCTCAAAAAATACTGCCTATGTTATTTAGAAATATGAAAACATACTCATGTTAGTTTTACATGGGCATGTAAAACCAAAATTTTTTTACCCTATAATTTCTCTCTTGACAGAAATTTTAGAAATTAAAGATTGAACAGGCTTAACTGATGAAATAGGAATTTGGTATGCTCGACAATATTAAACGCCCTCCTCCCGCCTACTTGTCTTACTCGATGGGGCTGCTATGGCTCTGGAGTGGTACCCAGCCTCTGTTTTTCATGCCTGAAATGTCATTGGGTTTACTGCGTTCGGCCGGCATTCCTAATCCTTTGCAATGGCCGACATTAATCGCTGCTTCACTGTTGGACATCGGTTTTGCCTTTTTATGTTTCAGCCGCTTTCGCTTCCGTTCCGCAATATGGCTGCTGCAATTGATAACCGTCGCGGCATACAGCCTGATTATTGCCTTCAGGCTGCCTGAAATGTGGGCGCATCCGTTTGCACCTTTGGTAAAAAACCTGCCGATTATGGCTACTTTATTTTTCCTGTATCAATCCGTAGAAGATAAAAAATGAACACCTATTTAATCGTTAAAACCTTGCACATCATCTCCGCTACCTTAATGGTCGGCACCGGTTTTGGTACAGCGTTTTACCTCTTTTGGGCAAACCGCAGCGGTTCGGTCGCCGCACAGTCGGTCGTATCGCATTGGGTCATCAAAGCAGATTGGTGGTTTACGACACCTGCCGTCATTTTCCAACCCTTGTCCGGCTTATGGATGCTGTATGAACGCGGCTATACTGTTTCCACCATGCTGGAACAAAATTGGATATGGATGACGCTGGCTTTATACATCTTTTCAGGCATTTGCTGGCTGCCCGTTGTTTGGCTGCAAATCCGCATGGCCAAGATTGCCGAAAAAGCGCACAAAGAAAATGCAGACACCATTCCTGAGCCTTATTGGCGTTATGCCAGACGTTGGGAATTGCTGGGCTATCCCGCCTTTTGTGCCACTATCGTGATTTACTTCCTGATGGTGATGAAACCGGTTTAAAGGTTTTCAGACGGCCTCAGCAATATAAAGAAAAAACCATGAACATCATCATTTTCGGAGGCAGCGGATTTATCGGCAAGCGTACCGTTCAAATCCTCAAAGAACAAGGTCACCAAGTTTGCACGCCTGACCGCCGCGCCTTCGACTTTCTTCATCCCAATGAAACAGCCGCACGCCGTTTATTAGAGGGGCAAGACGTCCTCATCAACTGCATCGGCATCATGAGCCGTCATGCCGAAATACTCGAACCCGCCTTTCGGTGTGGAATGGAAAATCCAAGAAGATTACGTCAAAGAAGAATATGCCGATAAAGGCTTTAACGGGCGTTTCGGGGCTGGTCTGCCGCGTATCAACGATGGCTCACTCCTCTTTTTGCAACACATGATGAGCAAAATGAAGCAGCCTGAAAAAGACGGCCAAGGCTCGCGCATTGCCGTGGTATTTAACGGCTCGCCGCTATTTACCAGCGATGCCGGCAGCGGTGAAAGCAATATCCGCCGCTATGTAATTGAAAACGACCTGCTTGAGGCCGTTATCGCGCTGCCGGATCAAATTTTTTACGACACCGGCATTTATACCTACATTTGGATTTTATCGAATAAGAAAAGCGCCAAACGACAAGGCAAAGTGCAGCTGATTAACGCTACGCAGTATTTCCAAAAAATGCAAAAATCGCTTGGCAATAAGCGCAACGAATTGTCTGAACAGCATATCGCAGAGATTACCAAACTGTATGCCAATTTTGCCGAAACCAAAGACAGCAAGATTTTTAGCAACCAAGATTTTGCTTATTTGAAAATCACGGTAGAACGTCCGCTGCGACTCAATTTCCAAGCCAGCGCAGAACGTATTGAAAAACTGTAGGAACAAACCGCCTTTGTGAATTTAGCCACAAGCAAAAAACTCAAAGACGAAGCGCAGATTAAAGCTGATGAAGCCATCGGCGCAGCGCAGCAACAAGCCATTATTACCGCATTAAATGGCTTGGGCGATAAATTATATAAAAATCGTGAGGCATTTTTAAAAGTGTTGAATCCGGCCTTAAAAGCCTTGGATTTCACCATTGGTGCACCGCTGAAAAAAGCGATTTTGGAAGCCTTAAGCGAGCGTGACCAAACCGCTGATATCTGCACAGACAATAAAGGCAATAAAGAGGCTGATTCACAACTGCGCGATAGCGAATTAGTACCGATGCCGTCTGAAATGCCGTTTCCATTAAGTTTGAGCTATGAGAATGTTCATTTAGAAAAGTAGAATATTGATATTTACAAGGCCGTCTGAAACTCATTTTCAGACGGCCTCTTACTTAATAGAAATAAAAATAAGCTAATGAAATCAATTACTATCAGTCATTCAACACCATTCAATAAAAAATAAAACCTGAGGCTTTCATCCCCCAGGTTTTATTTTCAAGCCTTATGCTTTTTCCTGCTGACGTTTTCTTTCTGCCACCATCTCATGCAATGTTTGCTTGGCAGGTTTCATCGGAACATGGTTATTGGTCCAGCTTAACTGCTTACTTGGCGTCAATGCACGGAATTTGGTAGCAGCCCAGCCGAATGCTCGATAAGCCTTACTGCCGCTGAAAATACCGTTAAAGGTTCGCCATGCCATTTGCTCGCCGAAGGTATGCGATGCGCCTTGACCACGGATAGGATGAGGAACGGCTTCTGTTGGCGAACGTTGTGCTTCAACGCGCAGACGTTGCATTTGTTCGGTAATCGGAATGCGTACTGGGCAAACTTCGACACACGCGCCGCACATGGTACACGCAGTCGGCAGATCGCGTGTCGCATCCAAGCCCAACAAATGCGGAGAGATAATCTCGCCAATCGGGCCGGGATAGGTTGTGCCATATGCCGCGCCACCGATACGGGTGTAAACCGGACAGTGGTTCATGCACGCACCGCAACGGATACATTGCAAGGTACGGCGCATTTGATCTTCTGCATACGCTTGGCTACGGCCGTTGTCGAGCAGAACCAAGTGCATTTCCTGCGGACCGTCCAGTTCTTCGCTACGGCGAGGACCGGTAATCATATTGAAATAAGTGGTAATATTCTGACCGATGGCGGAGCGTGGCAACAGGCTGTACAAAGGCGGCACATCCGACAGTTTCGCAACCACTTTTTCAATACCGGTAATGGCGATATGCACAGGCGGCACAGTGGTACTCAAGCGGCCGTTACCTTCGTTTTCCACCAGACACAAAGTGCCTGTTTCAGCAACGGCGAAGTTTACGCCGCTCAAACCGACGTCGGCAGTGCTGTAAATATCGCGCAGTGCTTTACGGGCGAAGCCGGTCAGTTGGTCCACGTCGTCAGTTAACGGCGTACCGAGGTTTTGATGGAAAAGCTCGCTCACCTGCTCTTTGGTCTTGTGAATGGCAGGCATCACGATATGGGTTGGTTTCTCGCCGGCCATTTGTACGATAAACTCGCCCAAGTCGCTTTCAACCGCTTTGATGCCCCGGTCTTGCAGATAATGGTTCAGCTCAATCTCTTCGCTGACCATAGATTTGCCTTTCACCATCAGCTTACCGTTTTTATCGGTAATGATGTTGTGAATGATTTGGCAGGCTTCGGCCGGTGTTTCCGCCCAGTGGACTTTAACGCCCAGCTTGGTCAGGTTCTCTTCCAGCTGTTCCAATAATGCAGGTAATTTGGACAACGAACGTTGACGGACATGCTCACACAGGTCACGCAGGCTTTGCAGCTCTTCTTCATCTGTCAAAACAGCTTTGCGCTTGGTCATCAGCATATCCATCGCCGTACGCAAGCTTTTACGCAGAGGCTTGTCTTGCAAAGAAATCGCGGCGTTTTGCTTGAACGTTTCCGGCTTCATATGGAATTTAATGGTTTGGGAACTCATGCTTTTTCCTCCAAATCGGCAGGGGAAATATGATCAGGCAGGACAGCCAAAACCACCAAATCGCGCGGGCCGTGTGCACCATAGGCCAAAGTCAATTGAATATCGGCAGTCTTAGACGGGCCGGAAATCAAAATAACGTTGGTAGACATACCTTTTTCTACCAGTTTTTCGCCTTCAACAGCATTATGGAATTCGTTGTACATTTTGCTGGTGTCAAACAGGCAGAAATGCACAGGCGGTACCAAACTCAAACTGCGCGGCTCCAGAGGACTGGACTCCAACATAATCGTACCGGTACGGGCAATACCGCATTTAGAGCCGCTAAATCCGGCCTCAATATCGGCAAAGAATTCGTTTTTCCAGTCGTCGATTTTTCGCTCAAAACCGCGCGGTTCGATATCGGTATCGGCCAAAGCTGCACGAGCCAGCTGGCCGTGTTCTGTTTCCAATGGCAACAGAATGTTTTTCAAGCCTTTGCCTTCGGCTGCTTGACGGAATACTTGCGGCCAGTTGGTTTTAGTAACCCAATAGATTTCCGTTTTGACGGCACGCATGGCAGCCGCCCAATGTTTCAAGCGTTCGACATCGTTTGCCCAAGAAACGCCCATTTCACGGTAATAATCGAAAACCGGCGGCTCTTCCATCGGTAAGGCATCGGCTTTTTTCAATTTCGCCAAAATATTTTCGCGCGCGCTCATGCTTTACCTCCGGTGCGTTCCAACAGGAAGGATGCAATGTGTTTCGGACGTGGCATATTCGGTTCGTCTTTGGCAATTTTGCCGCCGATATTCATCATGCAGCCGCAGTCTGCGCTGATGATTTCAGTCGCGCCGGTTTCTTTCAGGGCTGCAACTTTGTCGGTTACCATCGCGCCGGAAATATCTGCTTGTTTGACAGAGAATGTACCGCCAAAACCGCAGCATTCACTTTCATGGTCGTGAACGATACGCTCAACATTTTCCATGCCGTCAATCAGCTGCCAGCCTGACAAATGGACATTCATCTCACGACGCGCCGCGCAAGAAGTATGAACGGCCACTTTAACCGGCTCGCCTTTATCTTCAGGTTTGTAGCCGATGGCCAGCAGGAAGTGGGTAAATTCAATGATACGGTTGGCGCAATCAATGGCTTTTTGTTCGTACTCGGTGCCTTTGAACAAAGTCGGCCAGTGGTGTTTCATCATGCCGCCGCAAGAACCGGACGGTACGACAATCGGCCAATTTTCCGGGAATAAATCCAATTGGGCTTTGGCCACATCAAAAGCTTCTTTCGGATGGCCGGACGAATAGGCAGGTTGGCCGCAGCAGCTTTGCTCCATCGGATAATGGATACGGATGCCCTGTTGTTCGATTAAGGTAATGGCATCCATGCCTGCTTCGGGCATGAAAAGGTCGAGAACGCAAGTACCGAAGAAATAAGCATCGGTTGGCTTGCTGTCGAATACGGTGATTTGTGGTGGTTTGATTGCGCTCATTTTTTTGGAACGGGATAACCCATTTTCTTGTGTAAAAATAAGATGGATACTTTAAGTAATTGCTTGTAATGGGTCAAGTCTAATTTTAAAAAATAATATTAAAAAAGCATGACAAACCAGACAAACACCTTTCCCTTATTAAATTGATAATCTACATAATAACTACTATCAATAAGAAAACTAAAGGATTCATTTTTTAATAAATGAAATGCAACCATTCACTCTCTCTTCAAAACACAATAACTGCCTCTTTATAGAATCTTGATTTACATCAGAAGTCATGAATTTAATCGCTATGACACGTTTTTAAACAAAATAAGCAACCTCTTATGCTATACATATGTTTCAGACGGCCATACTTAGCATAAAAATATGTCTAAGATAATAAAAATAAAAGTTTTTTCACAAGACTCAGGCCGTCTGAAAGATAAGTTCGTCAAAAGGCCACTTTCCATATGCTCAATCCTACTTTTAATCAAAATCAAACACTTGAAAAATCATCGTTCCCAACCTTGAAAACCCTATGCACACTCAAGCACTTCCAGTATTATTGTGACAATTTCTTGACGCAAAATTACAGTCTTAGCCGCCCACAATCGGCATGGATTTGCAAAAGAAGTGAAACCAAGCTTCAAAACAATTTCACCTTAACTTCGGAGTAGGCATCATGTTGACCCAGACTCAACAGGTTGATTTGACCTTGCATCACCTTAAAGAACGCACCCTATCGATTTATACCCCCGAACAGCGTGCAAGCATCGAGACATCTGAAGACTGGAAACAGTTTGACAGGCGACTTGAAGAACACTTCCCAAAACTGATGCACGAGCTGGACAATGTTTACAACAACAACGAAGCCGTTCTCCCCATGCTGGAGCAACTGATTGCTCAAGCATGGCAAAGCTATTCCCAACGCAACTCATCCTTAAAAGATATTGATATTGCGCGCGAAAACGATCCTGACTGGATTTTGTCCAACAAACAGGTTGGCGGCGTGTGCTATGTCGATTTGTTCGCAGGCAATCTGCAAGGTTTGAAAGCCAAAATCCCTTATTTCCAAGAATTGGGCTTGACCTATCTGCACCTGATGCCCCTGTTTAAATGTCCCGAAGGCAAAAGCGATGGTGGCTATGCGGTCAGCAGCTACCGCGATGTCAATCCGGCTTTGGGTACGATAGACGACTTGCGCGATGTCATTGCCGCCTTGCACGAAGCAGGTATTTCCGCCGTCGTCGATTTCATCTTTAACCATACTTCCAACGAACACGAATGGGCAAAAGGCTGCGCCGCCGGTGATCCGCTCTACGACAACTTCTACTACATCTTCCCTGACCGCTGGATGCCCGACCAATACGACCGCACCCTGCGTGAAATCTTCCCCGACCAACATCCGGGCGGCTTCTCCCAACTGGAAGACGGACGCTGGGTATGGACGACGTTCAACTCCTTCCAATGGGACTTGAATTACAGCAACCCATGGGTATTCCGTGCCATGGCAGGCGAAATGATGTTCCTTGCCAACTTGGGCGTTGATATTCTGCGCATGGACGCCGTTGCCTTTATTTGGAAACAAATGGGCACAAGCTGCGAAAACCTGCCGCAAGCCCATGCCTTAATTCGCGCGTTTAACTCTGTGATGCGTATTGCCGCCCCGGCCGTGTTCTTCAAATCCGAAGCCATCGTCCACCCCGACCAAGTTGTCCAATACATCAGCCAAGACGAATGCCAAATCGGTTACAACCCGCTGCAAATGGCATTGTTATGGAACACGCTTGCCACGCGCGAAGTCAACCTGCTCCATCAGGCATTGACCTACCGCCACAACCTGCCCGACCACACAGCATGGGTCAACTACGTACGCAGCCATGACGACATAGGCTGGACGTTTGCCGATGAGGACGCATGGCAGTTCGGCATCCACGGCTACGACCACCGACAATTCCTCAACCGCTTCTTCGTCAACCATTTCGACGGCAGCTTCGCGCGCGGCGTCCCCTTCCAATACAACCCAAACACTGGCGACTGCCGTGTCAGCGGTACAGCCGCAGCATTGGTTGGTTTGGCTCAAAATGACCCGTATGCCGTTGACCGCATCAAACTTTTGTACAGCATCGCCCTGAGTACCGGCGGTCTGCCGCTGATTTACCTAGGCGACGAAGTGGGTACGCTCAATGACGACGACTGGTCGCAAGACAGCAATAAGAGCGACGACAGCCGCTGGGCACACCGTCCTCGTTATAATGAGGAGTTGTACAACCAACGCCATGACAGCTCGACCACTGCCGGTCAAATCTTCCAAGGTTTGCGCCATATGATTGCCATCCGCCAAAGCAATCCGCGCTTTGACGGCGGCAAGTTGGTTACCTTCAATACCAACAATAAACACATCATCGGCTATATGCGTAACAACGCGCTTTTGGCATTCGGCAACTTCAGCGAACATCCGCAAACCATCAGTGCGCATACGCTGCAAGCCATGCCGTTTAAAGCGCACGATTTGATCAGCGGTCAAACCGTTTCCCTGAATCAGGATTTGGTACTGCAACCCTATCAAGTCATGTGGCTTGAAATTGCATAAGCCGGAATTTTGATACACCGCTCAAGGCCGTCTGAACAAATCAGCGTTCAGACGGCCTTTTAAGAAATAAGATGTATTTTGTATTTTGGGCAGTTTCGCTTAGAATGCATGCTTTAATACCAGATGACACACTAAAAATCAGGAGTAAAAATCCATGTTGAAAAAATTCGTACTCGGCACCATCGCTGCAGTAGTTTTGGCTGCTTGCGGTGGCGAAGGCAGCAATTCAGCTTCTTCTGCACCGGCCCAATCCGGCGCAGCCTCCGGCTCACTGATTGAGCGTATCAACAACAAAGGTACCATCACTGTCGGTACGGAAGGCACTTACGCACCCTTCACCTACCATGATAAAGACGGCAAATTGACCGGCTACGATGTCGAAGTTACCCGCGCCGTTGCCGACAAACTGGGCGTAAAAGTCGAATTTAAAGAAACACAATGGGACTCCATGATGGCGGGTTTGAAAGCCGGCCGTTTCGACGTGGTTGCCAACCAAGTCGGCCTGACCAGCCCTGAACGTCAAGCAACTTTTGACAAATCCGAGCCTTACAGCTGGAGCGGTGCTGTATTAGTTGCGCGCAAAGACAGCAACATCAAATCCATCGACGACATCAAAGGCGTGAAAACCGCACAATCCCTGACCAGCAACTATGGCGAAAAAGCCAAAGCTGCAGGCGCAGAACTCGTACCGGTAGACGGCTTGGCTCAATCCCTGACCTTGATTGAACAAAAACGTGCCGATGCAACCCTGAACGACGAATTGGCGGTATTGGACTATCTGAAGAAAAATCCGAACGCCGGTGTAAAAATCGTTTGGTCTGCCCCGGCTGATGAAAAAGTCGGCTCCGGCTTGATTGTCAATAAAGGCAACGATGAAGCATTGGCTAAATTCAGCACAGCCATGAACGAACTGAAAGCCGACGGCACGCTGAAAAAACTGGGCGAACAATTCTTCGGAAAAGACATCAGTGTTAAATAATTTCCTTGCCTCTCTGCCGTTTATGACGGAAACACGCGCTGATATGCTCATCAGCGCGTTTTGGCCCATGGTTAAAGCCGGCTTTATAGTATCTCTTCCTCTAGCGATCGCTTCTTTCGTTATCGGCATGATTATTGCTATAGCCGTTGCTTTGGTACGAATTATGCCACCAGTTGGAATTCTTCAAAAAATCCTACTTAAAGTGGTTGAATTCTATATTTCGGTCATTCGTGGCACACCACTTCTAATACAGCTGGCTGTAGTCTTCTATGGCCTGCCATCTGTTGGTATATATATCGACCCGATTCCTGCTGCCATCATCGGCTTCTCGCTCAATGTCGGCGCATATGCTTCCGAAACCATCCGCGCGGCAATCTTGTCCGTACCTAAAGGTCAATGGGAAGCCGGCTTCTCCATCGGTATGACCTATATGCAGACGTTCCGCCGTATTATCGCGCCGCAGGCATTTCGTGTTGCCGTACCGCCTTTGAGCAACGAGTTTATCGGCTTGTTCAAAAATACTTCGCTTGCAGCAGTTGTAACAGTAACTGAATTATTCCAAGTTACCCAACAAATTGCGAATCGCTCCTATGACTATCTACCAGTCTATATCGAAGCCGCATTGGTTTATTGGTGTTTCTGCAAAGTGCTGTTTTTGATTCAGGCGCGCTTGGAAAAACGCTTTGACCGCTATGTCGCCAAATAAGGAGTTGTCATGATTAAAATCCGCAATATCCATAAGACCTTTGGCGAAAATACCATTTTGCGCGGCATCGATTTGGATGTCGGCAAAGGACAGGTGGTCGTTATCCTAGGCCCTTCCGGCTCGGGCAAAACCACGTTTTTACGCTGTTTAAACGCTTTGGAAATGCCCGAACAAGGTCAGATCGAGTTTGACAACGCGCAGCCGTTAAGCATCGATTTTTCCAAAAAACCAAGCAAACACGATATTTTGGCACTGCGCCGCAAGTCCGGCATGGTGTTCCAACAATACAACCTCTTTCCGCACAAAACTGCGTTGGAAAACGTCATGGAAGGACCGGTTGCCGTACAAGGCAAACCTGTCGCCCAAGCGCGTGAAGAGGCTGTCAAATTGCTTAAAAAAGTCGGTTTGGGCGATAAGATTGATCTCTACCCCTACCAGCTTTCTGGCGGTCAACAGCAGCGCGTCGGCATTGCCCGAGCATTGGCGATTCAGCCTGAACTGATGCTGTTTGACGAACCGACTTCCGCGCTCGACCCTGAATTGGTGCAAGATGTTTTGGATACCATGAAGGAGTTGGCACAAGAAGGCTGGACCATGGTTGTCGTTACGCATGAAATCAAATTTGCCTTGGAAGTGGCAACCACCGTCGTCGTGATGGATGGCGGCGTTATTGTCGAACAAGGCAGCCCGCAAGATTTGTTTAACCATCCCAAACATGAGCGGACACAAAAATTCCTGCGCCAAATCCGTGCGGACAATGCTGACCTTTAAATTTAATTGAAACGACAGAAAATTTGAAAGCATTTCCGACTGTCATTTCATAAAGGCCGTCTGAATAAGTGAAATAGAAAACGCTGATTTCGTTTTCATACTTGTTCAGACGGCCTTTTATATGTCTTTTCAGGTAAAATAACGCCTTTCGTTTTACTTATCCCCTACCCGCCATCATGATAGAAATCAAAAAACTCACCCTGCAACGCGGTTTGAAAGTCCTGCTCGATAAAGCCGATGCCGTAATCAACCCCGGCCAACGCGTTGGTTTAATCGGTAAAAACGGTACGGGAAAATCCAGCCTGTTTGCGCTGATAAAAGGTGAAATCACACAAGATGGCGGCGAAATCCTGATTCCCAAAACATGGCGCCTGGCTTCCGTCTCTCAAGAAACGCCCGATTTAGATATTTCCGCTTTAGACTACGTTTTGCAAGGCGATGCCGAATTGCAGGCTTTTCAGACGGCCTTGGCCCAAGCAGAAGCGCAAAACGATGGCATGAAGCAGGCCGAATATCACGCCAAACTCGAAGAAATCGATGCCTATACCGCTCCGGCACGCGCGGCGAAATTGTTGAGCGGCTTGGGTTTTGCACAAGAAGAACATATCCGCCCCGTCAAATCTTTTTCCGGCGGCTGGCGTATGCGCCTCAACCTTGCCCAAGCACTGATTTGCCGTGCCGATTTGCTGCTTTTGGACGAACCGACCAACCACTTGGATTTAGAAACCGTATTGTGGCTGGAAAACCATCTTGCCTCCCTGCCCTGTACGCAAATCATCATCTCCCATGACCGCGACTTCTTGAATGCCACCACCACGCAAACCATCGAACTGTCGCAACAAAAACTGACCCAATACGGCGGCAATTACGATTTCTATCAAGCCGAACGCGCCCAGCGTCTGGCGCAACAACAAGCCGCCTACGTCAAACAGCAGGCGCAAATCAAACATCTGCAATCCTTTATCGACCGTTTCAAAGCTAAAGCCACAAAGGCCGTACAAGCCCAAAGCCGCATGAAGGCATTAGCCAAACTCGAGCGCATCGCCCCTGCTCATTTGGATAGCGAGTTTTCCTTTGAGTTTGCCAATCCGACCCACCTGCCCAATCCATTATTGAAACTCGACCATGCCGACTTGGGCTATGGCGACAAAACCGTTTTGCACGATATCACCTTGTCTCTGGAAAGTGGCGCACGTTACGGCCTGTTGGGCGTTAACGGCAGCGGCAAATCCACATTTATCAAAGCCTTGGCAGGAAAAATCGATTTGCTTTCCGGCAGCATCGTCCGCTCCGAAAAGCTCAATATCGGCTATTTTGCCCAGCACCAACTGGATACCTTGCGTGCAGACCAAAGTCCGGTTTGGCATATCCAACAGCTTTCGCCCGAAGTCCGCGAACAGGAAATCCGCAACTTTTTAGGCGGTTTCAACTTTGTCGGCGATATGGCGGTTCAAAAGACCGAGCCCTTTTCCGGCGGCGAAAAAGCGCGGCTCGCCCTTGCCATGATTATCTGGCAAAAACCCAATCTGCTGCTGCTTGACGAGCCGACCAACCATTTGGACTTGGATATGCGCCACGCCCTGACACTTGCCCTGCAAAGTTTCCAAGGCGCATTGATTGTCGTATCGCACGACCGCAGCCTGCTTGAAGCGACTACCGACAGCTTCCTATTGATTGACAAAGGCCGTCTGAACAACTTCGACGGCGATTTGAACGACTACCGTCAATGGCGATTGGCACAAGAAAACGCCGCAACAGCCCCCGCTGCATCTGCACAAAGCCAAAGCCCCAAGGACACCAAGCGTATCGAGGCACAAATCCGTCAGGAAAAAGCCAAACGCAGTAAACCGATTCAGCAGAAAATCGACAAAGCCGAAAAAGAAATCGCGCGTTTGACTGATATTCAGACGGCCTGTGAAGCATTTTTGGCACAAGAATCTGCTTATTCAGAAGAAAATAAACCCAAATTGCAAGAGACACTCGCACAATTAACAGAAACTAAAGTAAAATTAACGCAACTGGAAGAAAACTGGCTGCAATGGCAAGAAGAGCTTGAGCAAATCCAAGTTGATGTCGAAGCCGAGTTTTCCCAATAAAAATAGAGCCATCAGGCCGTCTGAAATAAAACACAATACGGAAAAACATGACTTCAACTATCAAACAAGCCGGATACTTCCTCGTATCCTCTTTCGTCTTGGGCATTTCTCTTCACGCAGCCGCCGCAGTTTATTCCTGCGGCAACGGCAGCTATACCTCCGAGCCCAACTCCTCCTGCGCACAGGCCCAATTGCCTAAAATCAGCGGCCATCAAGGCAGCGGTTATCATCTCAACATCCGCAGCCTCAATGCCTCTGATGAACGCGTCAATGCAAAACCCAAGAAAAAGAAGCGCACGGAAAAATCTGACAAACCGAGCAAAAACAAAAACAGTGCAAAAGCCAAAAAACAACAGCCCATGCCGTCTGAACAAGAATAAAATGCTCAACTGCAACGAATCAGCCCTACCTGAATCATGAAAAAATATCTGCTTACCCTATCCTTGCTGCCGCTTGCTGTTTTCAACAGCCAAGCCCACGCCGCAAAAATCTACACCTGTGAAGTCAACGGCTCGATTGTCTATACCTCACGCCCAAGCGGCAACTGCCAAGCCGTCAACGATTTGCCGATTGTCGGCAAATACAGCAGCAGCCGATACGATGCCCCGATCAGCGATGCGCCTACACTCAACGCGCCGACATCACAAACGGCTCCGGCAAAAAGCAAAAATACGGCGGCAAAATCCAACCATAAAGCAACGCCTAAACCTGCCCCCGTCCGCACCGCTTCTGAAACGGCTCCTCCTCCGGTTCCCAAATCCTCCGGCGTCAACAGCCGCCGCTCTATTTTGGAAACCGAGTTATCGAATGAACGCGCGGCTTTGGCCGATGCCAAAAAGCAATTAAGCCAAGCGCGGACAGCCAAAGGCGGCAGCGTCAATCAACAGGCCATCAGTACGCTGCAAGGTGCCGTTTTGGATAGGGAGAAAAACATTCAAGCCCTCCAGCGCGAACTGGGCAGAATGTAAGTTCAAATCAATCAAAACATCAGGCCGTCTGAACAGGTGGAAACGAAATCCAAAATTTTCGTCACGCCAAACAGACGGCCTGAATCCCGTAATGATTACGCCCGTTTCAATTTCTCGCGTCTGGTAAATACGGTATAATTTGCCCTTTACGCACATTACCTCCGGTCTTTTCAGACGGCCTTTATCTCATGACTGCAAAATCTTCTAAAACCCAAACAAAAAAACGTACCTCCAACAAACCGGCTGCCAAACCGACCACACGCAAATCCGCCAAAACACAAACTCAAGCCGACAATAAAGTCTCCCAACGCCTGAAAGCCGCCAAAGAGCTGCAAAGAAACGAAGAAAAAAAAGCGCGCCCCGAACATGTCGTCAACTTGATTAATGATGCCTTATGGCTGTTTGGTTTGGTTATCACCATTTATCTGGCCATTTCCCTGGCCAGTTTCAGCATGGACGACCCTGCATGGTCACGCAGCGTTCCCAAAAGCCATGATGTTGCCAACCTCGGCGGCCTTTTTGGTTCCTATCTTTCCGATGTCGGGTATTATTTGTTCGGCCTGTCATTTTGGTGGTGGATTGTCGCCTCTTGCGTTTTCCTCTACAAAAACTTCCGCCCCATGAAAAAGCAGGAAAACCATAAGCCCTACAATCACGGCGTAGCCGCTTTAGCATTATTCCTCCTGCTGGTGTGCAGCCCGATTATCGAGCACTTCCTGTTTGACAACGCATTGAGCGAATCCCTTCCCGTCGGTGCCGGCGGCTTGGTCGGCTTATTGGCCGGCTCAGGCTTGGCTTGGCTGCTGGGCAAATCAGGCAGCCTGTTGATTATGCTGGTGATGTTGCTGTTGTCCATTTCCCTGCTGGCTCAGGTGTCATGGTTGGAAGTCATGGCCAAATCCGGCAGCCATATGGGCGGCCTGTTTGGCAGCCTGATGAAAAAATTGTCTCAATTCAAAAATAAAAAAGAAGACGTCAGCGCCGAAGCTTTGGAAACCCAAAATACGCGCCGCATGGTTAAAGAAGCCAAAACCATTACCGCTACTCCGGTTGCTCCGTTGGCAGGCAGCAGCAGCAACCGTAAAACCGTTGCCGTATCCGTTGCACCGCCTCCTAAAATCCAAACTTCCCTGTTTGACGATACCGAGCCTAAAAACAACGGCGAATACCACAAACCCAATATGAACCTGTTGCGTATGCCGTCTGAAGAACCGGTTGCCGTCAATCCAGATGAATTGCAACAGACTGCAGAATTGATTGAAACCAAACTGGCTGAATTCGGCATCGGCGTACAAGTTGTTTCCGCCACTTCCGGCCCTGTGATTACCCGCTACGAAATCGAACCAGCACAAGGTGTCAAAGGCAGCCAAATTGTCGCCTTATCCAAAGATTTGGCGCGCTCGATGTCTCTGCAAGCGGTACGCATTGTTGAGACCATTGCTGGTAAAAATACCATGGGCATTGAATTACCTAATGAGAAACGCCAAGACGTGATGTTGAGCGAAATCCTCTCTTCACCCGTATTTACCGACGCTAAGTCCAAACTGACCGTCGCGTTGGGTAAAGATATTGCAGGTACGCCCGTGGTCGGCGACTTGGCAAAAATGCCGCATCTTTTGGTCGCTGGTATGACCGGCTCGGGTAAATCCGTCGGCGTGAACGGCATGATTATGTCCATGCTCTTCAAAGCCACGCCCGACGAAGTCCGTTTTATTATGATTGACCCTAAAATGCTGGAATTGAGCATTTACGATGGCATTCCACACCTGCTCTGCCCGGTTGTAACCGATATGCGCGAGGCAGGACAAGCGTTAAACTGGTGCGTTGCCGAAATGGAAAAACGCTATCGCCTGCTCTCACACGCCGGCGTGCGTAATCTGGACGGCTTCAACCAAAAAATTGAGCAGGCCAAAGCGGCAGGCAAGCCATTACTCAATCCATTCAGCTTAAATCCTGACGATCCCGAGCCTCTGGAAAAACTGCCGTTGATTGTGGTCGTCATCGACGAGTTGGCAGACTTGATGATGACCGAACGCAAATCCGTCGAGCAACAAATCGCACGCCTTGCCCAAAAAGCGCGTGCGGCAGGCATCCATATGATTGTCGCCACCCAACGCCCGAGCGTTGATGTGGTTACTGGTCTGATTAAAGCCAATATCCCGACACGCATGGCCTTTACCGTACAAAGCAAAATCGATAGCCGCACCATTCTTGACCAAATGGGTGCAGACGAATTGCTCAAATACGGCGACTCATTGTTCCTGCAACCGGGCAGCGCAGAACCGACACGCCTGCAAGGTGCGTTTGTTTCCGATGATGAAGTGCATCAAGTTGTCAATTTCATCAAAGAACAAGCGCCGACCAATTATGTGGAAGGCTTGCTCAGCGGTGAAGCGGCCATCGAAACCACCAATATTGTCAATCCGAACGCCAACAGCGATGAACTGTTTGATCAAGCAGTTGCCTTCGTATTGGAAAGCCGGAAGACTTCCATCTCCTCCCTGCAACGCCAATTGCGCATCGGCTACAACCGTGCCGCCAATTTAATAGATGCGCTTGAAAATGCCGGCGTGCTTTCTCCGGCAGATGTCAACGGCAGCCGACGGATTCTGGCGCAAAAAGACCAGCTTTAAAAAACAATGTCAAAGCAAAAAGGCCGTCTGAAAAGAATTTCCTACTTTTCAGACGGCCTTTTTATGTTATTCGTGAAACATTGTGTTATACTAAGCAGCTAAATTTTGACCTTATGCATATTCCCGAAATCCTTCGGGGGATTAAGCAGAAGGATAACCGTTTAACACAACAAATTTAAGGGCTTACGATGAGCGTAACTGTTGAAACTTTAGAAAATCTGGAACGCAAAGTAGTATTGTCTCTGCCTTGGTCCAAAATCAACGCAGAAACTGAGAAAAAACTGAAACAAACCCAACGCCGCGCAAAAATTGATGGCTTCCGTCCGGGTAAAGCACCGTTCAAAATGATTGCCCAAATGTACGGCGCAAGCGCACAAAACGACGTTATCAACGAATTGGTACAACGCGAATTCTACGATGTTGCCGTTGCTCAAGAATTGAAAGTTGCCGGTTACCCACGCTTTGAAGCCGTTGAAGAACAAGACGATCAAGAGTCTTTCAAAGTTGCCGCTATTTTTGAAGTCTTCCCCGAAGTAACCATCGGCGACCTGTCTGCCCAAGAAGTAGAAAAAGTAACTGCAACCGTTGGCGATGCCGAAGTTGACCAAACTGTAGAAATCCTGCGCAAACAACGCACCCGTTTCAACCATGTTGACCGCGAAGCCCAAAACGGCGACCGCGTCATCATCGACTTCGAAGGCAAAATCGACGGCGAACCTTTCGCCGGCGGCGCGTCTAAAAACTACGCTTTCGTATTGGGTGCAGGTCAAATGTTGCCTGAATTCGAAGCCGGTGTTGTCGGTATGAAAGCCGGTGAAAGCAAAGACGTTACCGTAAACTTCCCTGAAGACTACCACGGTAAAGATGTTGCCGGTAAATCTGCCGTATTCACCATCACTCTGAACAACGTTTCTGAAGCCACCTTGCCTGAAGTTAACGCTGACTTTGCTAAAGCTCTGGGCATTGAAGACGGCGACGTTGCCAAAATGCGTGAAGAAGTGAAGAAAAACGTCGGCCGTGAAGTTGAACGCCGCATCGGTGAACAAACCAAAGAATCTGTCATGAACGCCCTGCTCAAAGCGACTGACTTGCAAGTTCCTGTTGCTTTGGTCAACGAAGAAGCGGCCCGCTTGGCAAACGAAATGAAACAAAACTTCGTTAACCAAGGTATGGCTGACGCTGCCAACTTGGATCTGCCTTTGGATATGTTCAAAGAACAGGCAGAACGCCGCGTTGCTTTGGGTCTGATTTTGGCTAAATTGGTTGAAGAAAACAAACTTGAGCCAACTGAAGACCAAATCAAAGCCGTTGTTGCCAACTTCGCAGAAAGCTACGAAGATCCTCAAGAAGTTATCGACTGGTACTACGCAGAGCCTTCCCGCCTGCAAGGCCCGACTTCTTTGGCAGTAGAAAGCAACGTTGTTGATTTCGTTCTGAGCAAAGCTAAAGTAACCGAAAAAGCGCTGTCTTTTGACGAAGTAATGGGCGCACAAGCTTAATTGCTCTAAGGCCGTCTGAAACAGACAATCAAAAGCACCGAAGCGCTTTAAATGGCTTTGGTGCTTTTCCATCATTAACAGGAGACAAAAATGTCCTTCGATTTCAATAACTACCTTGTCCCTACCGTTATCGAACAAAGCGGTCGCGGCGAGCGCGCATTCGACATCTACTCACGCCTTTTGAAAGAGCGCATCGTTTTCTTGGTCGGCCCGGTAACAGACGAATCTGCCAATCTGGTTGTCGCGCAACTGCTGTTTTTGGAAAGTGAAAATCCAGATAAAGACATCTTCTTCTATATCAACTCACCGGGTGGTTCGGTTACTGCCGGTATGTCGATTTACGACACCATGAACTTCATCAAGCCTCATGTTTCTACCTTATGCTTGGGCCAAGCGGCAAGCATGGGCGCATTCTTGTTGTCTGCCGGTGAAAAAGGCAAACGCTTTGCCCTGCCCAACAGCCGCATCATGATTCACCAACCGCTCATCAGCGGCGGCTTGGCCGGTCAGGCTTCCGACATTGAAATTCACGCTAAAGAGTTGCTGAAAATCAAAGAGAAACTGAACCGCTTGCTTGCCAAACATTGTGATCGCGATTTGGCCGATTTGGAACGTGATACCGATCGCGACAATTATATGTCTGCCGATGAAGCCAAAGAATACGGTTTGATTGACCAAGTTTTGGAAAACCGCGAATCTCTACAAGCCTAATCTTTATCGGTTTAAATCAAAGGCCGTCTGAACGTATATATTCAGACGGCCTTTCTCCAATCCTACTTCGTATTGTCTTTATTATTCACTTGAACCGGATACAGCAAAATCAAAGGGTTGGCTTTTACTTGGTTCCAAAAACTTTTCAGCAGATTGCGTATACTGCCCAAACGCGTACCGCGGGAGCGGAGCGCAACAGCCAAAGCCAAAGAAAAGCTGACCACTAAATTTACCATACCGATTGCCAATACGCTTGCCAAGCCGAGTATAAACGTGAATACATCTGCATGGCCGCTGATCGCGGCATAACCTAAATTTGCCGAAGAAAACGCCACATGGCGAATATCCAGCGGCAAGCCGAAAAGATGGCCAAAATAGCCGGTCATGCCTAAAAGCATACCGAAAATAAAATTGCCCATAAGCGAGCCGTAATGCTTATGAATATAAGCGGCCAAACGGCGGCGCGGCTGCGGGCGCATGATTTTTCGTAAAAACGGATTAAACGGCAGGCGCTGACGCAGGTTCAGATAATCGGAACGGTTGTCAAAGAAGCCGGCAATAATCCCTGAACAAAACAACCATACACCGGCAATAGCGGCATACCATAAGGTTGGCTGAGTAAAAATCTCAATAGATTTAAGCTGGTAGGCTGTAACCACCTCATTCAACAAGGGATGGCCATGCGTGTAGGCATAGCCCCAAGCGATCCCCGCCGCCAATAATACAGCAATCGATACATTACCAAATACGGCAACACTTTGCGAACGGCACACGTCAATCAGCAGTTTAGCCAATTTATTGTCCACCGCTTTGCTGCCTTCATTCGAGTCCACCTGTTCGGCAAAGCTCGCTGCCGTCATGGCAGGCTGCTTGGTTGCAACGGTGCAGTGCAACATATGAATCAACATAAAGCCCAAACCATAATTGAGCCCGGCTAAGAATGCAGTAGTAAATTCGCCAAACCCCAAAGACGCAATATGGATTTTATTCAATGCCATCAAAGCAATAATTACGCCGCCGCCTGCTGCGGAATAAAACATTTTGAAATATTCGCTACGGTTGCGCGTAATGTAATGCTCACCATGATGACTTTTGTTTTCCGTAATACTGCGTGCCAGCATTCGGATACTGCTTTTACGCAAGTGGCTGGTGCTGTATTGCTCCACCGCCGCATAAATCATCGCATTCATCAGATTGACAGTTAAGCGGGTGCGGCTGGTTTCGATTTGAATATTGGTCAACAATTTCAGGCGGTCTATGGTTTGTTGCAGGCGTTCGAGCAAGTGGGCAACTTTTACTGACGAACCAGACCCTGCTCCGGTACCACGACGGCGCAAATAGTCAATTTGATTTTCACACTGGTCAAACATAACCTCCAAGTGCGCCGTGTCATAAGTTTCTTCACTATGGCGATAATGTTCCACCATCTTCGCAACTTCGCGCTGTAAAGCGACAAATGCAGAATCCGCTTCCAACAAACGGGGGGCAATCCGTATTAAATCCGGCTCAATCGCTTCGGAAGCAATCCAGATGGACAACATTTCTACCGCACGCAAACGTGCATCTGTCAATTGTCGGCTGGCCGTCTGAAGCAAAGCGGGATCCGCCTTAGCCAACAACAATTCATACATACCCAGCCATTGTCGCAAACTCAGTGTTTGCAACCATTTATCATCGTTTTCAGAATGAAAAAGATATAAAAATACTTCGCGCAAGTTGGAAAAATCTTTATAAGACGGGCTGAACCGCTCATAAATCCGTATGCCCATTTCCCGGGTAAAACTATGGCGCGAGAAAATACCCAGCTTAATCAGCGCAGGATAAATGTGAACTTTAGACAGCCAAGTATAAAAGCGCAGGCTGAATTGACGGCATAAAGCATCATCTTGTTTTAACGTAGATAAAATCAAATCAAAACGTTCGGAGGCCTTCTTTTTGCCTCCCCGGCGCAAAAATTTGATTAAGGCATTGAGGATAAGAACAAAGTCGGTATCGTTTAAGCGCTCCGACAAAATAATGTGAAGATTTTGATTAGTCAGTTTTTGCATTGTAGTATTATTACATTAAATTAGGTATTTAGCAAGAACCTTGGTAAACAAGTCGGATTATAGCGTATTCTTTATCAAACTAAGGTATAAGATTTTGATCAATTTCCCTAGAATTCAAAGAATAATCAAATTACATAACAATTATATAATATGAATCAATAATCAAGAAAGGCCGTCTGAATTCTTTCAGACGGCCTGTTACAACAACATACTACATTAATTTAATCCTATGCAAACAAGAGTTTACCACCCTCTTCTTTAACATGGATTGTGCTATCGGGCGCATATTTGCCTTCAAGCAAGGCTTTTGCCAGCGCATTTTCGATTTCAGACTGAATAGCGCGTTTGAGCGGACGGGCACCATACACAGGGTCGAAACCGGCTTTGGCAATCAGATCCAAGGCAGCATCATCGACTTTCAGATGCAGATGTTGCGCTTCCAAACGTTTTTCCAAACCTTTAAGCTGGATTTTCGCAATGCTGCGGATATTGGCCTGATCCAAACCGTGGAACACGACGACTTCGTCAATACGGTTGATCATTTCTGGACGGAAATGTTCTTTCACATCCTCCATCACAACTTCTTTTACTGCTTCGTAGTCCTGAGTACCCATTTGTTGGATATGTTGGCTACCAATATTGGAAGTCATGACGATAACAGTATTTTTAAAGTCCACTGTACGACCTTGTCCGTCGGTCAAACGGCCGTCATCCAAAACTTGCAGCAAGATGTTGAACACGTCTGGATGGGCTTTTTCCACTTCGTCCAAAAGAATCACGCTGTACGGTTTGCGGCGGACTTGTTCGGTCAGGTAGCCGCCTTCTTCGTAGCCGACATAGCCGGGAGGTGCACCGATTAAGCGGGCAACAGCATGTTTTTCCATGTATTCGGACATATCGATACGAATCAGATGATCCTCACTGTCAAACAGGAAGCCTGCCAATGCCTTACACAATTCGGTCTTACCCACACCGGTCGGGCCTAAGAACAAGAAGCTGCCATAAGGTTTATTCGGATCGGCCAAACCGGAACGGCTGCGACGGATAGCGTCGGACACAGCACGTACGGCTTCGTCTTGACCAACCACACGACGGTGCAATACTTCTTCCATCTTCAGCAGCTTGTCGCGTTCACCTTCCATCATTTTTGACACAGGAATGCCGGTCATACGGGAAACAATTTCAGCCACTTCATCCGCGCCAA
Source organism: Neisseria sp. P0022.S010 (assembly GCF_051956635.1). Lineage (NCBI taxonomy): Bacteria > Pseudomonadati > Pseudomonadota > Betaproteobacteria > Neisseriales > Neisseriaceae > Neisseria > Neisseria sp. P0022.S010. The sequence continues at coordinate 29,238 of NZ_JBQCXF010000012.1, forward strand.
CTTCGGTACGGAAAAGTTTGTTTTGTTTTTTGCCGTCAGGATTGCTTTCCGCAGCTTGCAACTGTGCGCCCAATTTCGGCAACTCGCCGTATTCGAGTTCGGACGCGCGGGCAAAGTCGCCTTGGCGTTTGGCCTGCTCGATTTTGACTTTGATGTCGTCCATCTGTTTCTTAATGTCGGCGGTGCTGGAAGACGCGGCTTTTTCGGCTTTCCAGATTTCGTCCAAATCGGCATATTCTTTTTGCAGACCGTCGATTTCTTCGTCTATCAGTTCCAAACGTTTTTTGCTGGCGTCGTCGCTTTCTTTGGCAACGTGCATTTTTTCCATTTTGAGCTGGATGATGCGGCGGTCGAGTTTATCCATCTGCTCGGGTTTGCTGTCCAACTCCATTTTGATACGGCTGGCGGCTTCGTCAATCAAATCAATCGCTTTGTCGGGCAGGAAGCGGTCGGTAATGTAGCGGTCGCTCAACTCCGCTGCGGCAACGATAGCGGGGTCGGTGATGTCGATGCCGTGGTGGATTTCATAGCGTTCCTGCAAACCGCGCAGGATGGCGATTGTGTCTTCTACGCTGGGCTCGCCGACCAATACTTTTTGGAAGCGGCGTTCGAGTGCCGCATCTTTTTCGATGTATTGGCGGTATTCGTCCAAGGTGGTCGCGCCGATGCAGTGCAATTCGCCGCGCGCCAAAGCCGGTTTCAGCATATTGCCCGCGTCCATCGCGCCGTCGGTTTTACCCGCGCCGACCAAAGTATGGATTTCGTCGATGAAAATCAGGGTGTTGCCGTCGTCTTTCGCCAAATCATTCAACACACCTTTCAAGCGCTCTTCAAATTCGCCGCGGTATTTCGCACCGGCAATCAATGCCGCCAAATCCAAAACCAGCAGGCGTTTGTTGCGCAGGGATTCGGGCACTTCGCCATTAACAATACGTTGCGCCAAGCCTTCAACAATAGCGGTTTTACCCACACCAGGCTCACCAATCAGCACAGGGTTGTTTTTGGTACGGCGTTGTAATACCTGAATCGCACGGCGGATTTCATCATCACGGCCGATAACAGGGTCGAGCTTACCGTCACGGGCGCGTTGAGTCAGGTCGAGCGTGTATTTTTTCAGCGCATCGCGTTGGTCTTCAGCATTGGCATCGTTCACGTTTTGTCCTCCTCTTACCGCATCAATTGCGGCATTGATGTTTTGTTCGGTTGCGCCGGCATCTTTCAAGATTTTGCCGGTCGCATCATTCTGCTGCACCAAAGCCAACAGGAAAAGTTCGCTGGCGATATAGGCATCGCCGCGTTTGGTTGCAGCCTTGTCCATCAGGTTCAATACAGCTTGCAGCTCACGGCTGGGCATAATATCGCCACCCTGGCCGGACACTTTCGGCAGGCTGCTCAAATGTTGCTGCAAACGCTGTTTCACCTGAGGCACATTCACACCTGCATGAGCCAGTAACGCAGCAGCTCCACTGTTTTGATCATCAAGCAATGCTTTTAAGATAAAGCCGGCCTCGAGATAGCTGCTGTCCGCAGCCAAAGCCAGGCTTTGACCTTCTTGCAGAGCTTGCTGAAATTTAGCAGTCAATTTATCAAATCTCATTTTACGTTCCTCTACAAATATATTTCTGTTGAAGCCTATATAGGCGCAAATGTGGATAACTCAAGAGTTATTTTTTCATTAAATAGTAAATTTTATTTATATTATTGTTTTATATTGATTTATTTTTATAATTTTATGTGTATAACTTTTCTTTTCCATTTGCCCCATACGTAAAAGGCCGTCTGAAAAATCAAGAAGAATCAGGTATAATCGGCAACATATTAATTTTCAGACGGCCTTTGCGCCGAAGGATACTTTCATGAGCAAAAAACGAGTTTTAACAGGCGTTACCACAACAGGCATTCCGCACTTGGGCAACTACGTCGGCGCCATCCGCCCGGCTATCCGCGCGGCGCAGGATGCCAATACCGAATCATTCCTCTTTTTGGCCGACTATCATGGCATCATCAAATGTCATGAGCCGGAAATGATTCATCAATCTACTCAAGCTGTTGCCGCTACATGGCTCGCCTGCGGACTCAATCCGGAACAGACCACTTTCTACCGTCAAAGCGATATTCCCGAAGTAATGGAATTGAACTGGATTCTGACCTGTATTACTGCAAAGGGTCTGATGAACCGCGCACACGCTTACAAAGCCGCAGTACAGGCAAATACCGAAAACGGTCAGGAAGATCCGGATCATGGCGTGGAAATGGGCCTATACAGCTACCCTATCCTTATGACTGCCGACATCCTTATGTTCAATGCCCATGAAGTACCTGTCGGTCGCGACCAAATCCAACACGTCGAAATGGCGCGCGATATTGCCGGACGCTTTAACCACCGCTTCCAAGAACTCTTCACCCTGCCCGAAGTAAAAATCGATGAAAATGTCGAACTTTTGGTCGGCTTGGATGGACGCAAAATGTCCAAGTCCTATGGCAATACCATTCCGCTTTGGGAAAACGATAAAAAAACCCAAAAATCGGTCAACAAAATCATCACCAATATGAAAGAACCCGGCGAGCCGAAACAGCCTGATGAAAGTCCTCTGTTTGAAATCTACAAAGCCTTCTCTACGCCGTCTGAAACTGCCGAATTCACACAAATGCTGGCCGAAGGCCTTGCTTGGGGCGAAGCCAAAAAACTCTTGGGCGCAAAAATCAATGCCGAACTCGCAGAACCGCGCGAGCGTTACAATGAGTTGACAGCCAAACCCTCTCAAATTGAAGATATTTTGCAGGCCGGCGCACAAAAAGCGCGTAAAGAAGCAGGCGAATTGTTGGATAAAGTACGCGATGCAGTAGGTATTCGTCCGTTGAAATAATAATAGTAAGGCCGTCTGAAAATTTCAGACGGCCATAATATCGTTTATTATTTGAAATATAATCATTTTTCTAGGGTTTCTCATATGAAAAAAACCTTTCCTCTTATCTTGCTCAGCCTTTCATTGGCTGCCTGCGGCGGCAAGTCTGAAGATACTGCCGCCAATGATGCTGCTTCAGGCAAAGCGCCTAAACCTACCTTTAAAGTCAAATACATCGATGAACAAGCCATAGCCGGTTTGGATTTAGGTACAGCTCAAGAAGGCGAAACTAAAGAAGGTAAAAAACAACGCACCTATCCGATTAACGGCATAGAGGGCGGCGTTATCAATCTGATTGGCAAGCACCCTAACGACTTAGAAGTCATCAGCGGCCAATGCATGGAAAAAAATGAAAAAGGCGTTTCAGCCGGATGGTCAGCCAACGGCGTCTGCCACACTGCCTTTGCAAAAATGGTGGACAATATTGCCCAAGACGGCGGCAAACTGACCGACTATCTGATTTCACACGCTGCTTTACAGCCTTATACCGAAGGCAAAAGCGGTTATGCCGCCGTTCAAAACGGCCGCTATATTTTGGAAATTGACAGCGAAGGCATGTTCTATTTCCGCCGCCGTCATTACTAAAACCCTGCCCATCCATTTTACCCCTGATATAAGGACTGAATCATGGCTCAAGTTACTTTCCAAGGATCACCTATTTCTACAAACGGTAATTTGCCCGCTATCGGCCAAGTTGCATCTGATTTCACATTGGTAGCAGCAGACCTATCTGAGAAATCATTGGCTGACTTTGCAGGCAAACGCAAAGTGCTGAATATTTTCCCTAGCATTGACACCGGCGTATGCGCCCAGTCCGTCCGCACTTTCAACAAACGTGCCTCGTCTTTGGACAATACCGTCGTCTTGTGCATTTCTGCTGATTTACCGTTTGCACAAGCCCGCTTCTGTGGCTCAGAAGGTTTGGAAAATGTAGTAACACTTTCTACATTCCGCAGCAGCTTTTCTAACGATTACGGTGTTACACTGACAGAAAGCCCATTACGCGGCCTAACTGCCCGTGCAGTGGTAGTTTTGAATGAGCAAAACCAAGTTCTCCACGCTGAGTTGGTTTCTGAAATTGCGAATGAACCTGACTACGAAGCTGCTTTGGCCGTTTTGTAATTAACCAAATAAAATCAGGCCGTCTGAAAATTTTCAGACGGCCTTTAGCTTATCCTCAAAATAAAAACGGCAGCTTAAAAGCTACCGTTTTCTGTTTCAAACCTTATACAGATTTATCTGTTTTTTCTGCTTCTACTGATTCAGCAGTCTGAACCTCATGTTGCTCAACAGGTTCAGCAGCTTCAGCAACAGGCGCTTCAGGCTCTTCTACTTTGTCATCACGGACATTGTGGCTGTAATCTTTAGGCGGGCTAGGCTGTTTACCGGCCATAATTTCCAAAACTTGGTCTCGATCGATGGTTTCCCAATCCATCAGTGCTTTGCACATGGTTTCCATCTTATCGCGATTTTCATCCAAGATTTTGTAAGCCACTTGATATTGCTCATCCAAAATACGGCGGATTTCCGCATCGATATCTTGTTGGGTTTTCTCGGAAATATTTTGAGAACGGGTCACGCTGCGACCCAAGAACACTTCACCTTCGTTCTCAGCATAAACCATCACCCCCATTTTATCGCTCATACCATAACGCGTTACCATCTCGCGTGCCATTTGAGTTGCACGCTCAAAGTCGTTAGAGGCACCGGTAGAGATACGGCCGACAAAAATATCTTCAGCAATACGGCCGCCGAACAAAATTGAGATCTGGCTCAACATTTGGTCTTTGTACATGCTGATACGGTCACGCTCAGGCAGTTGCCAAGTCAAACCTAAGGCACGGCCGCGCGGCATAATGGTTACCTTGTGAACCGGATCGGTAAATGGAAGGCTTTCCGCTACGATTGCATGACCGGCCTCATGATAGGCCGTCGCACGTTTTTCATCTTCATGCATCACCATGCTGCGGCGTTCAGGACCCATATAGATTTTGTCTTTCGCATCTTCAAAGTCGCTTTGATCAACTTTAACTTTATTGCGACGACCGGCAAACAAAGCAGCTTCATTGACCAAGTTTGCCAAATCTGCACCTGAAAAACCAGGTGTACCACGAGCCAAAGAAGTCAAATCTACAGATGCATCCAAAGGCACTTTTTTAGCGTGGACGTTCAAGATTTGCTCACGGCCACGAATATCAGGCAATGGAACAACGACTTGACGGTCAAAACGGCCTGGACGCTGCAATGCAGGGTCAAGTACATCAGGACGGTTGGTTGCTGCAATCACAATAACGGTTTGATTACTTTCAAAACCATCCATTTCAACCAACAATTGGTTTAATGTTTGCTCACGCTCATCATTGCCACCGCCCAAACCGGCACCGCGCTGACGGCCGACCGCATCAATTTCATCAATAAAGATGATGCATGGTGCGTTTTTCTTGGCCTGCTCGAACATATCGCGGACACGGCTCGCACCGACACCGACAAACATTTCTACAAAGTCAGAACCTGAAATACTGAAGAATGGTACACCTGCCTCACCGGCAATCGCTTTGGCCAGTAATGTTTTACCCGTACCGGGGCTACCTGCCAACAAAATACCGCGCGGCACACGACCGCCTAAGCTTTGATAACGATTGGGGGCTTTTAAATAATCTACGATTTCTTGTACTTCTTCTTTTGCCTCATCACAACCGGCAACATCGGCAAAAGTCACTTTATTGGAATCTTTATCCAACAAACGCGCACGGCTTTTACCAAAAGAGAAGGCACCGCCTTTACCGCCACCGCCGCTTTGCATGCGCATGAAGTAGAACCATGCACCAATCAACAACAAAACAGGTAGCAGGCTGTAAAACAGACTGGCCAGCATGCTTGGTTTTTCTTCCGGAGTCACTTTGACGCGTACTTTGTTGTCCAACAGTGTTTTAACCAAGTTGTCATCCAAAGGCGCATTGGTATAGAAGGCAGTTTTATCGGTGCGCTCACCTTTAATCAGATAGCCGCTGACAACAGATCCTTCGATATTGACATTGGATACTTCGCCACTATTAACTTGCTGAATAAATTGAGAATATTCGATTTGCTGTTTATCTTCCTGCTTATCGCTGAGTGCATTGAATGCTGCTAAAAGCATAGCACCACCCACTACCCAGACTAATATGTTTTTAATGGTATTCCCCACTGAACAGGCTCCATGGTTACAAAATAAATAAAATCAAGGGAAAGAATTTTAAAGCACCCACCCTACATTGTCAGCGTTTATTTTTGCCTAATAGGTAAATCTCACTGGAACGATTGCGGGAAGCATCCGGCTTTCGAGTTTGCACACTGGCAAAAATTTCGCGCATTGCCGCCGTATATTCCTGATAGCCCGCGCCTTGAAACACCTTCACCAAAAAACTGCCTCCGGGTTTCAAGTGCTGCGAGGCAAAATCCAAAGCCAGTTCACACAGGTAAAAACTGCGTGCCTGGTCTGTTACGGCATTGCCTGACATATTGGGTGCCATATCACAGATTACAAGGTCTAACGGGCGATTATCCAATAAGGCTTCAAACTGCTCCAAAACAGCATCTTCTCGAAAATCACCCTGAATAAACGAAACGCCTTCAATCGCATCCATCGGTAAAATATCCAAAGCAAACACCGCCCCTGTTTTACCGACCAGCTTGGCTGCCACCTGCGACCAACTACCCGGTGCACTACCCAAATCCGCCAAGACCGTACCCGGCTTGATCAATTTATCTTTCTGATTGATTTCTAATAATTTATAAGCCGCTCGGGCACGATATCCATCCTTTTGTGCCATATGGACATAATGATCGTTGACATGCTCATGCAGCCATGCTTTTGAAGATTTTGAGCGTACAGCCATCTTGGTTTGAAATGCTTAAGTTTAAAACCAGTATTGTACGTTATTTCCCCCGTAAATGTTCTAAATCGCGTACAATATAGCCATTATTCTTTTTAATTGGATACTTATCAAAATGAGCGACAACAAACTAAGCACCAAAGAAATTTTGGCCTTGAAAGCCCAGGCACACCACCTCCATCCCGTTGTTATGGTTGGCCAACAAGGTTTGACTGACTCTGTCATTAAAGAAACCGACGCCGCATTGACAGCACACGAATTGATTAAAGTCCGCGTTTTTGGCGATGACCGTGCAGAACGTATTGAAATTTGCAATGCCCTGTGTGAAACACTGGGTGCCCAACTGGTTCAACACATTGGTAAATTACTTGTTTTATGGCGTAAAAAACCGGACGAAGAGTAATTCGAACTGAACAAACAGCAGAAGTATTTTCTCAACCCACTTTGTTCCATCTTCTGTTGTATTTATGCAGCATAAAACAATTTATTCCATCATTCTAAGTATAAAAATACAAATACGGTTGCCTGTTTTTGTAAATAACCCCAAAATTACAAAATCATAACGGCCGCACCCTGTCGGCCGATTATTTTATCCTTGAATCCTTCATAAACATAAAAAACGATGAATGCTCAACAATATGAAGAATCTTTTCTTCTAGCAGAAAAATTAATCACTCAAGACCCTCCTGACTTTGCACGAGCCATCCCATTGCTCTGCGAGGCAGCAGAAGCCGGGCATATTGAGGCCGCATTTCAGCTAGCAGGATGCCTGATCGAACACCACGAAAATGCGCAAGATTTAGCAATTGCAGTTGAATATTTAAAGCAAGCTGCAAGAGCTGGTCATCCATATGCCCGCTATAATCTTCTCCAGTTACAAGAAAATAATGGAATAGAAATAGAAAAGCTCATTGCAGCCTATCAAGAGCTTGCTGAAGAAGGATTAGCCCCAGCACAACTACGCCTCATGCGTTTATATGCAGATAATGGCAATGACCAAGAAGCAGTCAAATGGGCATTGAAAGCTGCCGAACAGCAAAATCCTCAGGCACAATACTTCTTAGCCCAACATTACCAATATTCCAGCTCTTCTGATTTGGAATATTCTCATAAACTTTATCAACAATCTGCTGCGCAGGGATTTATTGCAGCACACTGGCAACTCGGTCTCCAATACAAATTGGGGCAAGGTGTCGCACAAAATCCTGAAAAAGCAATCGAACATTTACGTATTGCCGCCGATTACGACATTGTTCCAGCGCAAACTTCTCTTGCAGAACTCTTAGCCGCATCAAATCCTGCTGAAGCATTGGAATGGTTTGAAAAAGCTGCTGCACAAGGTGACAGCAATGCGAATGTAGCACTTGCCGAAATCTATCTCCTAGGCAAAAACACCGAACGAGACCCTCAAAAGGCCTATCAGCATGCTAAATTTGCTGCGGATCAAAATGATCCGGAAGGTTTGCGTCTTTTAGGTGATATCTATCGCTACGGATTGGGACGAGCAGTTGATGCAGACACCGCCCGTCAATATTATCAACGCTCGGCTGATTTAGGCAATCTTGCCGCTTACCAAAAACTTCTGTCTGACAGCGCATTGAATAACCAGCAAAACTATGAGCTAACCAAAGAAATCGCCCTCCAACGTCAGGAAGCCGAGCGTCTGTACAAGCTGGCATTTGCAGCACACTATGGCTTAAAACGCAAACAGAATTACGCTGAAGCACTGGAGTTATACCATCAGTCCGCAGAACGTGGGCACAGCAAATCCCAAACCAATCTTGGCATGATGTATTACTGCGGACAAGGTGTACCTGTCGACTACGCCCAAGCTGCAAAATGGTTTGAAGCAGCGGCCAAACAAAGAGACACGATGGCTCAATATAATCTTGCCTGCCTGTATTATCACGGCATGGGTGTAAAAAAAGACATCAACAATGCTTGCTTCTGGCTGCAAGAAGCCATCCAACATGGACATGAACAGCAAGACGTTCTCAAAGAGCTTTTGACTCAATGGAAGCAATTCGCTCAAAAAGGCTCTACCGATTAAAGGCCGTCTGAAATTCTAACTTCCTACATAAATGACATGTCAGCGCTAAAGTAGCCTGTACATGTCATTTTTTTCATTTACCCTTCCTCAACAATCGCCATCCTCAAATCCCATTTCTCCTTAATCTCTTTAGAGTCTTCAGACGACCTATTCTCTTTGTAAAAGACCAGATAATCTAAATTTAATTTTCTATTTACAACAAAATTTGAAAAATATTTTTCGTATACGAATCCATTTACTCAAATATCTGATACTTTTTTACTGTATCCACTCAATATCCCGATTTAAAAACAAGCTCCATAACTCTTTAAAAAAATCCTAATTTCAACGTCTAAATCCTATCAATATCTACAGCACAATTTGCCAGTTTGCCCAATTACTGATAGCATTTGCAGGTTAGCTGGTTTGTAAAAAGTTCAATTCTTTCTGATTTTTTATCAACGGTTATAACGTATTGAAAATATTTCAGTAATTAAAACTTTTTTCGAATTTGACTCTAGGAATTTTCGTTTTTAACTCACATTTGTTGATAAACGAAAATATCGGGGTACTACTCCGTCATTGAAAAACACTCAACACAAGGATAGATATTATGTCCACCCAATTACACGATGTTGACCCAATTGAAACCAAAGAATGGTTAGACGCGTTAAGCTCTGTTTTAGAATATGAAGGTAGCGAACGCGCCCAATACCTGCTGGAAAGTTTGGTCAAATACAGCCGTGACAAAGGCATCCGTATGCCTCACGGCACCACTACTCCATACTTGAACACCGTTTCCGTTGAAGACGAAAAAGGCATCCCTGGCGACCAAAACATCGAACACCGCATCCGTGCATTCGTTCGTTGGAATGCTGCCGCTATCGTTTTGCGCGCAGGTAAAAAAGATTTGGAATTGGGTGGACATATTGCATCTTTCCAATCTGCTGCGACCATGTACGAAGTCGGCTTCAACCACTTCTGGAAAGCTAAAGGCGAAGGCGAAGAAGGCGATTTGGTATTCTTCCAAGGCCACGTTGCCCCTGGCATCTACGCACGCGCTTTCGTTGAAGGCCGTCTGACTGAAGACCAGCTGAACAACTTCCGTCAAGAAGTTGACGGTAAAGGTTTGCCTTCTTACCCTCACCCTCACCTGTTGCCTGACTTCTGGCAATTCCCAACCGTATCTATGGGTCTGGGCCCATTGATGGCGATTTACCAAGCACGCTTCCTGAAATACTTGGAATCTCGCGGCCTGGCCAAAACCAAAGGCCGTAAAGTATGGGTATTCTGTGGCGACGGCGAAATGGACGAACCTGAAAGCCAAGGTGCTATTGCTCTGGCTTCACGCGAAGGCTTGGACAACTTGGTATTCGTCATTAACTGTAACCTGCAACGTTTGGACGGCCCAGTACGCGGTAACGGCAAAATCATTCAAGAACTGGAAGGCAACTTTGCCGGCGCCGGCTGGAATGTTGTGAAAGTCATCTGGGGTCGTCGTTGGGACCGCCTCTTGGCAAAAGACAAAGATGGCATCCTGCGCAAACGTATGGAAGAGTGCTTGGACGGTGACTACCAAACTTACAAATCCAAAGACGGCGCATACGTTCGCGAACACTTCTTCAATACGCCTGAACTGAAAGCATTGGTCGCCGATATGACTGATGACGAAATTTGGGCATTGAACCGCGGTGGTCATGACCCTCAAAAAGTGTACAACGCTTACGACCGCGCTGCGAACCACGCCAACGGCAAACCTACTGTAATCTTGGCAAAAACCATTAAAGGTTACGGTATGGGCGCATCCGGCGAAGGTCAAAACGTTGCCCACCAAGCCAAAAAAATGGACAAAGCATCTCTGAAACAATTCCGTGACCGCTTTGATATTCCTGTGACTGACGAGCAAATCGACAGTGGCGACCTGCCTTACCTGACTTTTGCTCCTGACAGCGAAGAATACAAATACCTTCATGCACGCCGCGAATCTTTGGGTGGCTACCTGCCTCAACGCAACCCTACCCAAGACGTTCTGGAAGTGCCTGAACTGTCAGCATTTGATGCCCAAATGAAATCCAGCGGTGACCGTGAATTCTCCACCACCATGGCTTTCGTTCGCATCCTGTCTACTTTGCTGAAAGACAAAAAAATTGGCAAACGCGTTGTACCTATCGTTCCTGACGAAAGCCGTACTTTCGGTATGGAAGGTATGTTCCGCCAATACGGCATTTGGAACCCTAAAGGCCAACAATACACCCCTCAAGATAAAGACCAACTGATGTTCTACAAAGAATCCGTCGACGGTCAAATCTTGCAAGAAGGTATTAACGAGCCAGGCGCAATGGCTGACTGGATCGCTGCTGCAACCAGCTACGCCAACAGCAACTTTGCGATGATTCCTTTCTACATCTACTACTCTATGTTCGGTTTCCAACGTATCGGCGACTTGGCATGGGCTGCCGGCGATATGCACGCACGCGGCTTCCTGTTGGGTGGTACTGCCGGCCGTACAACGCTGAACGGTGAAGGTCTGCAACACGAAGACGGCCACAGCCATATTCAAGCAGATTTGA